>JBJTHX010000132.1:0-4022 GCA_046094745.1 Planctomycetia bacterium | reverse complement strand
CGGCCGGAGCCGCCGTGACGACCGCCACTCGCACGGCACGCCCGGCCATGCCGGCCAGGGCCTTGCCGATGCCGGCCGCTCCGGCGGTCGAGCCGGTGGTGCCGGCTGAGACTCCGGCGGCGACCGCGACGGCCGGCCTGCCGGACGACGCGGCCGCTGCCTGGCAGGCGGCCGCCGAGGCCCAGGGCGGCCTCGCGGTCGACTTCGCGGCGGCGGCGACCGGCGTCGCCTGGCGGGACGGCGGCCTCGAGGTGACGATGCCCGCCGAGGCGTCCACCGCGGCCGCCTTCCTTCGCCGGCCGGAGGTCGCGGCCGGCATCGGCAAGGCCCTGGCCGGCATGGCCGGGCGTGCCGTGCGAGTGGCGGTCGTCACGGCGGCTCCGGCCGCGGTTTCACCCACCGCCGCCGCCCGGCCGACCGCGGTCGTCCCCCAGGTGACGCTCGTCCGCGAGGCGGCCGAGCATCCGCTCGTGAAGCAGGCCCGCACGCTCTTCGACGCCGCGATCCGCAAGGTCGAGCCGCCACCACCGCGGGATGCGGCCCGGCCGCCGCGGCCCGTCCCGGTCGCCGTCGAGCAGCGGGCCGACGGCGCGCCGGCGGACGACGACGAGGCTGCCGACGGAGACGGACATGGCTGACCGCAAGGGCATCGTCGCCACGCTCGTCGACTGCTTTGCCGAACTGCCCGGCATCGGCCGCAAGACGGCCGAGCGGCTCGCGCATCACGTGCTGCGGATGCCGGCCACCGAGGCGGTCGCCTTCGCGGACGCGATCCGCGCAGTCAAGGAGAAACTCCACCCCTGCAAGGCCTGCTACAACCTCGCCGAGGGTGACCTCTGCGACATCTGCGGCGACCCGCGCCGCGATCGGACCGTGCTGTGCGTCGTGGAGCACGTGCGGGACTTGCTGGCGATCGAGCAGGCGGGCACGTTCCGCGGCCTGTACCACGTGCTCCAGGGGCGGGTGGCGCCGCTGGAGAACGCCGGCCCGGAACAGCTCACGATCGACGCGCTCGTCAGCCGCGTGCGGGAGGGTGGCTTCCGTGAGGTGATCATGGGCACGACGCCCAACGTCGAGGGCGACGGCACGGCCCTGCTCGTCGCCCGCAGGCTCGAGGGGCTCCCGGTCGTGCTCACGCGGCTGGCCCGCGGGCTGACGGTGGGCGCTTCGCTCGAGCAGGCGAATCGCGACATGCTCGCCGACGCGCTGGCCGGCCGACAGCCGCTCAAGTAACCGCCTCCCACCGACGCCTGCATTGTCGGCGGGGGAAATGGTTTTGGCAAACGGCGTGCCAACGCTGCAGGAACCGCCCGCAATAGGGTATTCTTGAGTGGGGTGCGTTCGAGAATCTTTCCCCCGGCGCGAGTGAGGCGAGCCTGTCATGCGGATGTCGTTCGGCCAGGAAATGCGGATGGCGCAGAAGCAGATGCTCGCGCCGCGCATGATCCAGTCGATGGAGATCCTGCAACTGCCGGTGATGGCGCTCGAGGAGCGGATCGAGCAGGAAATCCAGAACAACGAGACGCTGGAGGTGGAGGAGTCCGGAGCGGAGGCGGCCGCCGGCGAGCCCGCGGCGACGGTGGCCGACGCGCCGGAGCCGCCGCCGGAGCGCACCGTGGACGAGCGGCCCCTGATCGTCGACCAGGAGCATGCGAACCAGGCGGATTTCGAGCGGACCTACGACTGGGCCAACGAATACCCCGACAGCGACGACGACCGCAGCCGCCCTTCCGCCTCCCAGATCGCCGATGCCGGTGACCGGTACCTCGACGTCATGGCCAACATGGCCGAGCGGCCCGAGACGCTCTCCAACCACCTGCACGACCAGGTCGCCAACTACGAGCTCACCGAGGCCGAGCGGCAGGCCGCCGACAAGGTGATCTACAACCTCGACGCCAACGGCTACCTGCCGATGCCGCTCGAGGAACTGGTCGATCCCGAGGGGCCGCCGAACCAGCTGCCGGCGCTGGAGAAGGCGCTCGCGGTCGTGCAGACGATGGATCCCCCCGGCGTCGGCGCCCGCGACCTCCGCGAGTGCCTCCTGCTGCAGATCGATTCGGACTCGCCCGACGCACGGAAGCTCCGCCGGATCGTGGCCGAGCATCTCGAGGACCTGGCGGGCAACCGGCTGCCGCTCATCGAGCGGAAGACCGGCTTCTCCATCGAGGAGATCGAGCGGCTACGGGAGCAACTTCACGACCTCAGCCCCAAGCCCGGCGCCGTGTTCATCGCCCCGGTGGTCCCGGCGGTGAAGCCCGACGTGTACGTGGACCAGATGCCCGATGGCACCTGGAAGGTGCGACTGGAGGACATCGACCTGCCGAACCTGCGGATCAGCCCGCTCTACCGGCAGATGCTCCTCTCACCCGAAACTGATCCGGCGACCCGCGAATACATCAAGCGGAAGATCAACGCCGCCCAGTGGCTCATCGAGGCGATCGAGCAGCGGCGGAGCACGCTCCAGAAGACCGCCCAGGCGATCGTCGACCACCAGACCCGGTTCCTCACCGAAGGGCCCGAGGCGATCGAACCCCTCAAGATGCAGCAGATCGCCGACCGCATCGGCATGCACGTCACGACCGTGAGTCGGGCCGTCGACGACAAGTGGCTGCAGACGCCCCGCGGGCTCCACCCGCTACGGCGGTTCTTCGTCGGGGGCACGCTGAGTGCCGACGGCGAGGAGGTGGCCTGGGACGCCGTGCGGCTGAAGCTCCAGGAGATCATCCAGGCCGAGCCGAAGGACGCGCCCTACAGCGACGACGACCTCGTCGAGGAACTGGGCAAGCAGGGCATCACGGTGGCCAGGCGGACCGTGACGAAATATCGCAAGGCGATGAAGATTCCCAGTTCCCGGCAGCGCCGCGACTGGAAGTTGGCGCGGACGGGGCGGCCTGGAGACGATGCGGCCGGTCTCGGCGGACACACCGCGGACGACGGTTCCGACGCGGAAGACTGACCGGCCGGCGGGCCGACTTGCGGTTTTTCGCCCGGCGGTCCTAGGCTTGCAGCTCCTGCCTGAGAGACCGCACATGCGCTGCCCCTTCTGCCGCGTCGACAACGACCGGGTGATCGATTCCCGTGCCGGTGACGACGCCACCAGCATCCGTCGCCGCCGTGAGTGCCTCGCCTGCCGCCGCCGCTACACGACCTACGAGAGGGTCGAGCGGCAGTTGCTCACGGTGGTCAAGAAGGGGGGCGACCGCGAGCCCTTCGACCGCGACAAGATCAAGCGCGGCCTGGCCAAGGCCTGCTGGAAGCGGCCCGTGACCGAGGAGGACATCGAGCGGGTGGTCTCGGCGCTGGAGGGCGAGCTCTACGGCACCTACGAGAGTGAACTGCCCAGTCGCGTGCTCGGGGAGCGGCTCATGGAGTTGTTGCGGGAACTCGACCAGGTGGCCTTCGTCCGCTTCGCGAGCGTGTATCGCGAGTTCAAGGACGTCCGCGACTTTGTCGAGGAGTTGGAGCCGATCCTCGCGGAAGCCCGCGCGGAGACCGGCTACCCGCGGCGGTAGTCGCCCCGCGTGCCGCCGGTCTTCTCCTCGAGCCGCACCCGCTCGATCGTCATTCCGCGGTCGATCGACTTGCACATGTCGTAGATCGCCAACGCCGCCGCCGACGCGGCGACCAGCGCCTCCATCTCCACGCCGGTGCGGGCGGTGGCCCGCACGACCGTCTCGATCACGACCGCGTCGGGGTCGGCAAAGCCGATGGCGACCTCGACGGCGTCGAGGGGCAGGGGATGGCACAGCGGGACGATGTCGCTGGTCCGCTTGGCGGCCATGATGGCGGCCAGGCGGGCGGTGGCGATCGCGTCGCCCTTCTCCAGGCCGCCGGCGCGGATCCGCTGGATGGTCTCCGGGGCGGCCCGCAGGCGGGCGGAGGCGCGGGCGGTCCGCGGGCTCACCGGCTTGCCGCCGACGTCGACCATGCGGATCCCGTGGGGGTCGCTCATGGCCGAGAGCTTCCATCCCGATTGCATCGTGGTGGACTACTCGATCGGCCGGATCGACGCCCAGCAGATC
>JBJTHX010000131.1:0-8777 GCA_046094745.1 Planctomycetia bacterium | reverse complement strand
CGCCGTCGCCCTGGCGATGAAGGACTGGGCGATCGAGAAGGGGGCCACGCACTACGCCCACGTCTTCTATCCGCTGACCGGCATCACGGCCGAGAAGCACGACAGCTTCCTCACGCCCACCGGCGACGGCGACGCGATCGCGGAGTTCTCGGGCAAGGAATTGATTCAGGGAGAGCCCGACGCGTCGAGCTTCCCCTCGGGCGGCCTGCGGGCCACGTTCGAGGCCCGTGGCTACACCGCCTGGGACCCGACGAGCCCCGCCTACATCCTCGACAATCCCAACGGCACCACGCTCTGCATCCCCACCGCCTTCTGCTCGTGGACCGGTGAGGCGCTCGACAAGAAGACGCCGCTGCTCCGGTCCATGCAGGCCGTGGACAAGCAGGCCCGCCGCGTGCTTGCCCTGTTCGGCCACAAGGACGTCGGCCAGGTGACGGCGTCATGCGGGCCGGAGCAGGAATACTTTCTCATCGATCGCAACTTCTTCTTCGCCCGGCCCGATCTCGTGGTGGCGGGGCGGACGCTGTTCGGGGCCAAGCCTCCCAAGGGCCAGGAGTTCGAGGACCAGTACTTCGGCGCGATCCCGGAGCGGGTGCTGGCCTGCATGCTGGATGGGGAGCGGGAGCTCTTCAAGCTCGGCGTGCCGGTGAAGACCCGGCACAACGAGGTGGCTCCCAGCCAGTATGAAATCGCGCCGCTCTACGAGAATGCCAACATCGCCACCGATCACCAGCAGACGATCATGCAGACGCTCACGCGGGTGGCGCAGAAGTACGGCATGGCCTGCCTGCTGCACGAGAAGCCCTTCGCGGGCATCAACGGCTCGGGGAAGCACGTCAACTGGTCGCTCGGCTGCAAGCTCGGCAACCTGCTCGAGCCAGGCGAGACGCCGCATGCCAACATGCAGTTCCTGGTGTTCTGCTCGGCGGTGATCCGCGCCGTCCACATGCATGCGGACCTGCTCCGGGCGGTCGTCGCCGCCAGCGGCAACGACCACCGCCTCGGCGCCAACGAAGCGCCCCCGGCGATCATCTCGATCTTCCTCGGCGACCAGCTCGCCGACGTGTTCGAGCAGATCGAGAAGGGGAAGGCGACCAGTTCCAAGAGCACCGGCACGCTGACCGTGGGCGTCGACACGCTGCCGTCGCTGCCCAAGCATGCCGGTGACCGCAACCGAACGAGCCCGTTCGCCTTCACCGGAAACAAGTTCGAGTTCCGGGCCGTGGGTTCGAGCCAGTCGATCGCGGGGCCCCTCGTGGCCCTCAACACGATCATGGCCGAGAGCCTCGACTTCGTGGCCACGGAGCTCGAGAAGGCGACCGGCGGCGACCAGGCGAAGCTCGCCGGGGCCGTGGAGAAGCTCCTGCAGAAGATCATTTCCGAGCACAAGGCGGTGATCTTCAACGGCAACGGCTACTCCCAGGAGTGGCACGACGAGGCCCGGAAGCGCGGCCTGCCGAATCTCAAGGCCACCCCCGAGGCCCTTGACGTGCTGGTGGCCCCCAAGAACATCGCGCTCTTCGAGAAGTACGGGGTGCTCTCGGAGCGGGAGATGCGCAGCCGCTACGACATCTACATGGAGCGGTACTGCAAGGACATCAACACCGAGGGCCAGGCCGCCCTGCAGATCGCCAAGACGATGATCCTGCCGGCGGGCTACCGCTACCAGGGGGAACTCGTCGACATCGCCACCAAGCTCAAGGGCCTCGGCCAGTCGCCCCACATGGGGACGCTCGAGAAGCTCACCAAGCTCGTGGGCGAGTTCGAGGGTCGGATCGACGCCCTCGAGAAGGCGCTCGGCCACCACGGTGCCGGCGACCTGCGGGCCGAGGTGAAGCACTTCCACGACGACGTGATCCCGGCCATGACGGCCCTCCGGGAGACGGCCGACCAGATCGAGGTCATCCTCCCGGACGACCTCTGGCCGCTGCCCACCTACCGCGAGATGCTGTTCATCAAGTGACGGCCGACCTCGCAGGGGCGATCGCGGCGGAGTGCGGCCGTCTGGGGCTCGTCGTGCCGGCGGCCGCCGTGCCGCGGCTGGCGGCCTACGCGGCCAGCCTGTGGTCCTGGAACGAGCGGCTGAATCTCACGCGGCACACGGACGTCGAGAAGTTCGTGACCCGCGACGTGGGCGACGCGGCCGCGATCGCCGCGCACCTCGCCCCCGGCGAACGGGTGCTCGACGTGGGCACGGGCGGCGGCACGCCGGGCGTGCTCCTGGCCCTGCTGCGGCCCGACCTGCGGGTCGAGTTGGCTGAGAGCGTCGGCAAGAAGGCCCGGGCGGTCGGGGAGATCCTCCGGGAGATTGGCCTCGATCTGCCCGTGCACGCCGCGGCCGGACAGGGATTGGTGGCGGCCCGCAGCCGGGGGGCCGACCGGTTCGACACGCTCGTGGTGCGGGCCGTCGCGCCGCTCGTGAAACTGCTCGGCTGGTTCGAGCCGCTCGCCGAGTCGTACGGCCGGATGCTCGTGGTGAAGGGCCCGCGGTGGGAGGCCGAGAAGGCGGAGGCCCGGCACCGGGGCCTCGTCAAGCGGGTGCTCGTCCGCCGCATCGCCGCGTGGCCGATCCGCGGCGGCGACAACGAGAGCGTGCTGCTCGAGATTCGCCAGCGGACGTGATCCGGGACGGCAGCCGCGGCGGGCGGCTCACAGGTTCATGCCCAAAAAGCCGCCGGCGGCATCGCTGGCCGCCTGCTCGCGGGCCAGCCGCTCCAGGGCCCGCGACAGGTCGCCGGCCGCGATGTAGCGGTCGAACTCCACCTCCACCGCGTGCTTGACGGAGAGCCGGAGCCACTCCACGGCCGGCTGGGTCAGCCAGTCGCAGGTCTCACCTTCCAGCTCGATCACCAGGTCGCTGCCGATCGTCCGGGCGTCGGCCTCGTCGGTGAGCACGGTGCCCTCGAACGTGAACCGGGTCCACCCGACCGCCGGATCGTTCGTAAACTGGAACGTGCAGGCACCCTCGGTGAGATAATAGGTGTTCCGTGTGCCGTGCCTGCCGACGGCCCGCTGGAACCGCTCGAGCCGCGCCCGGTAGCCCGGCGAGGCGTCCAGCGGCACGTCGAACCGCGGCACGCTCCGCAAAGGCGTGCAGTCGAACGTGATGGCGACGGCGGGTCGGGCAGGAGCCGAATCCATGAAGCGACGAGTCTACACGCGCCGCGGGACCCTGGCAGCCGTGCTGCCGGCGGCCTGTCTGCTCGCCTGCCGCCCGGCGCCTGTCCGGGTGCGGCTGGCTGACTCGCGGCGGGCGATGGGCGTCCCGTGGACCATCACGCTCTTCGCGCCGAGCGCCCCGGTGGGCCGGGAGGCCCTGGCCGCCGCCTTCGCGGAGGTGGCGCGGCTCGACGCCATCCTTTCCGACTACGATCCCGCCAGCGAACTCTCCCGGCTCTCGGCCGCGGCCCCGACATCCGCGCCGGTGCCGGTCGGCCCCGACCTGTGGCGGGTGCTGCGGGCGGCCGTGGTCTTTCGGGACGCATCGGCCGCCGCCTTCGACCCGACGGTCGGCCCGCTGACGACCCTCTGGCGGCAGGCCCGGCGGGCCCGGCGGATGCCGGCGGCCGACAAGCTCGCCCAGGCCCGCGCGGCCGTCGGTCCCGACGCCCTGGTGCTCGACATCGACAGGCGGGCGGTGCATCTGCCACGGGCCGGGGCCCGCCTCGATCTGGGTGGCATCGCGATGGGCTACGCCGCCGACCGTGTGCTCCGCCTGCTGCGCGACCGCGGCATCGAGGCGGCGCTCGTCGACGCCTCGGGCGACGTGGCCGCCGCGGGCCATCCGCCGGGTACCGGCGGGTGGCGGGTCGATGTCGCTGGCCTCTCGGGCACCGGCGATCCGACCGCCACGATCGCGTTGGTCGACGCGGCCGTGACCACCTCGGGAGACGCCTTTCAGGCGGTGGAGATCGACGGTGTGCGGTACAGCCACATCGTCGACCCCCGCACCGGTCTGGGGGTTGTCGGCCCTGCGGCAGTGACGGTGATCGCGGGTGACTGCACGACCGCCGATGCCCTCGCCACGGCCGCCAGCGTGCTCGGCCCCCGGGCGGGGGCCGCCCTCATCGACGCGTTCACCGGCTCGGCCGGCCGCTTCCTTTGGACAGCGGAAGGGCGACTGCACGAGTCGACCACTTCCGCCTGGCCTTCCCAGCCTTCCCAGGGCCGCGGCCTTCCGCCGCGACTTTGACGATTGCTCCAAGTTTGCGGGCTTTCCGGTCCGATAAGTCCGGTGCTGCCGCTGCGCCTGGGTGCATGCGGTGCGGGCACGGAGTCGGGGGGCGCCGTGCCGGGAGCAGACCGCGCCCAAGCGGTCGGTTCCCCCAAGGCGCAGCGGCGGCCTTTGCGACACCGTGACCACCAGCAACCCGGATCGACCCCCCGTGCCGCGTTTCGCCCGCACCCTCTGGGCGGTTTTGACGAGCGTCTCGCTCCTCGCCAGCGGGTGCGCGCCCAAGCAGCCGTTCTACTTCTTCGAGGACGGCGACCTGTCACACTACGTCGGTGCGATCCAGAAGCTTGAATACCCGGACACCTGCCAGGAGCCGCTCGCGGAGGCCGCCGGCGCCGTCGAGCCGGTCACGCTCTCCAACCCGGGGTACGACTCCGTCTGGGAACTCTCGCTCGAGGAGGCGATCCGCACCGCCCTGGAAAACGGCAAGGTCCTGCGAAACCTCGGCGGCCGGTTCGCCAGTTTCGGCGGTCCGCGTCCCCAGACCGGCGAGCCACCGGTGTCCCTGCTCACCAGCCCGCCCCAGACCCCGACCGTCTACGACCCGGCGATCACCGAGACCGACCCCTTTCGCGGCGTGGAGAGCGCTCTGGCCCTGTTCGACGCCCAGCTCTCCAGCTCACTGACCTGGGAGCGGATCAACCGGCCGCAGAACTTCAACAGCGGCACGGGCGCCCTGATCTTTCCACAGAACCTGCAGGGCGAAAACGGCAACTGGACGTCGGGTCTCTCGAAGCGGACCGCGACGGGTGCCAGCTGGGGCTTCTCGAACCAGACCCTGTTCGACAACAACAACTCGCCGATCCGCGAGGTGCCCTCGACCTGGACCACGAACTACGACTTCACGTTCAGCCAGCCGCTCTTGCAGGGTGCCGGCGTCACCTACAACCGCATCGCCGGCCCCGACTCGTTCGACAACATCTACGGCCGGCCGCTCTTCCGCGGCGTGCTGCTCGCCCGCGTCAACGCCGACATCGCCCTGGCCGACTTCGAGGCCGGCGTCCGCAACCTGGTGAGCGACACGGAGCAGTCCTACTGGGAACTGTACTTCTCCTACCGGAACCTCGAGGCCCGCAAGGCCGGCCGTGACAGTTCCCTGGAGGCCTGGCGCAAGGTGCACGCCCTGATGGTCGAGGGCTCGCGGGGCGGCGAGCGGGACAAGGAGGCCCAGGCCCGCGAACAGTACTTCTTCTTCCGCAGCGAGGTCGAGCAGGCCCTCACCGACGTCTACCGCTGCGAGAACCGCCTGCGGTACATGATGGGCATTTCGGCCAGCGACGGCCGGCTGATCCGGCCCTCCGACGAGCCGACGACCGCCCGGCTCGCCTTCGACTGGCAGCAGTCGCTCGTCGAGGCCTTGTCCCGGTCCGCCGAGTTGCGGAAGCAGAAGTGGGTGATCAAGCAGCGGGAGCTCGAGCTCACGGCCGCCAAGAACCTGATCCTGCCGCGGCTCGACCTCGTGGGCCGCTGGCGGTTCCTGGGCATGGGCCAGGACCTGCTCAACCAGCGGTACGACCCCTACAACGCCGACAACGCCGATCCGCTCGCCGGCACCGACGCCTACTCGACCTTGGTCTCCGGCAAGTTCCAGGAATGGCAGGCCGGCGCCCAGTTCCTCATGCCGCTCGGTTTCCGCCGCGAACTGGCCACCGTGCGGCACCACCAGCTCCAGCTGGCCCGTGAGCGGGCCCGGCTCCAGGACGAGGAACTCGAGGCCTCCCACGCCCTCGTCGAGGCGGTCCGCAACGTCGACACGAACTTCGCCCTCGCCCAGACGAACTTCAACCGCCGCGTGGCCGCCGAGCGTCAGGTCGACGCCGTCCAGGCCGCCTACGACGCCGGCCAGGTCACGCTCGACCAGCTCCTCGACGCCCAGCGGCGCCGGGCCGAGGCCGAGAGCGCCTACTACCGGGCGCTCGTCGACTACAACCGCTCGATCTCGCAGTTGCATTACCGGAAGGGCTCGCTGCTGGAGTACAACGGCGTCTTCCTGGCAGAGGGCCCCTGGCCCGGCAAGGCCTACTTCGACGCCCACCGCCGCGCCCGCCAGCGGGATGCGAGCTTGTATCTCGACTACGGCCACTCCCGGCCGGGCGTCTTCAGCCGCGGGGCGATCACGCAGAACTTCGAGGCGATCGGGGCCGACGCCCGCGCCGTGCAACTGCCGCCCCGCGCCCCGGCCACCCGGGAGCACGAGCCGCAGCCGGCCGCAGCGCCCGTCGACCGGCCCGGCGTGCCCGAACTGCTGCCGACCCCGGCTCCCGCCGGGGCGTGATGCGAGCGATGCCGGCCGAGGAAATCGAGGCAGGATGCCGCAGGGTTTCCGTGACCCTCGCCATGCCCGCTCCGCCCGCGCCACCATGCGTCGGCCGCCCGGATGGCGGCCCGTCGAAAGCCGGCGGAGGCCGGCCAAGGAAACCGAGGCAGGATGCCGAGGGTTTCCGTGTTTTCAGTACCGCAGGAACCGGCTCCCGCCGGTGCTCGTGCGACCGATCTCGGAGCCCAGGGCGTCGAACTCGATGAGATCGCCCTGCTGCTCCTGCACCAGCGTGCGGCCATCCGGGAGCCGCTGGGCATCCACAGGTATCCTGAAGCCCTGCTTCTGCCACACGACGCGGCCCGCGCGATCGATCTCGCGGATGACCCCGGGCTTGCTCATCGCGACGAGCGTGTTGCCGCTGGGAAGTCGCTGGGCGGACTGCGGGTCGTCGATCCCCTCTGCGACCCAGATCTCGTTGCCTGCGACGTCGAGTTCGACGAGGCGGCCGGCCCGATGGGCCGCGACCAACGTGGTGCCGTCGGGCAACCGGCGCGCGTCGCACGGGCGACCCTCGACCCGCACGCTCCATGCCATCCTGCCCTCGGGATCGTACTCGGCGACGACGTTCGCATCCGACAGGGCCACGAGCGTATTGCCGTTGTCGAGCCGGCGCACGCTCATCGGGCCTCCCGGCAGGCTCCGCACGCCCCACACCTCCTTGCCGGCCTCGTCGTATTCGACGACGGCCTTGGCGGCGTGGTCGCCGATGAGGCGATGGCCCGCGGGCGTGATGTCGCACGCCCAGCCGAGCTGCGTTGCCACCGTGAACACCTCCTTGCCGGCCTCGTCGAGCTCCGCGGCGTCGTGCCGCGCGGGTCGGCAGACGAGCGTCCGGCCGGTGATCGGCCGGACGGCGGCCCATTCGGCTTCCCGCTGCTGCGGAAACAAAAGCTTGGCCGAGAGCCCTTCCTTCGCCAGCCACTGCCGCCAGTTCTGCACCTGCTCGGTGCGAGCGGCCGGCTGACCATCCACGACGAAGGGCATTTCGGACTCCCACAGGCCGGTGAGGTAGCGAAGGTGCACGATGCTCCGTCGCCGCACCGCCGGTGACTGCGCGGCCAGCAGGCCGCCGAACTCGTCGAGACACCCACGGTCCCCACGGCGGGCCCGGTCGGCGGCGTCGGCGAGTACCTGAAACTCACGGCGGGTCTCGCGGGAACCGGCGACCAAGGCCTCCACCCTGCTCCGGATCCGCTCCAGGCCGCCCTCCGCCAAAGGCAGAACGTCGGCGATGCAACCCTCCCGATCGACGAGGAGACACGCCGGCATCGTGAACTCACCCGACGCCGCCCGCAACCGCATGCCAGGGTCGAGCGCGATCGACGGCCTGGGCTGCATACCGGCCACGGCCCGCTCCACCGTCGCGCGGTCTCCGCCAGCGACGACCGCCGCGCAGCAGACGCCTTCGGGCTCGAACGCGGCCACCGCCTCGGCGAGCCGCGGTAGCCGGTCGAGGCCGGCGCGGTCGGAGACATCGACGAGGCCGAGTACGCCGATCCGGCCCTCGAGGCCGACGGCCGACAGATGCCCGCGGCCAGCGGCGTCCGGCTCCATGAATGGCAGCACGGGGATCGAGGCCGGAGGGCCGGCCACCGGGCTCCCGGCCGCGGGTTGTTCACGGGGCAGGGCGACGGCCGCCACGGGCTCTCGCACGGCCCGGGGCTCGGCCGCGGGCCGGAGCCTCCACTGTGCGTAGGGCAGTTTCCCGGTCGGCGGCGTGGAGGCGGCCCGGCCGAGATCGAGTTCGGCGCACGCGGCGAGGTCCACGGCCACGGTGCCCAGCGGCCCACTCGTGCCGACGACTCGGTCTCCGGCGACGCGTTCACCCGTGAACGAGAGCCGCCGACCATCGGTCATGGTGGCGCGGGCCGGGAGGCCACTCCTGCCGGGAGCGCTCATGATCGCCGCAACGGCTTCGGCCTCCGATGCGTCGCCCTCGACCGACAGCCAGATGATCCGCGTGACGTCGGCCCGTGGCAGTTCCTTCACCTTGCCGAGCAGGTCGATCCGGACCGACCGGTCGTCCAGCGACACGAGCTTGCCGCGCAGGTAGTCGCCGCTGGGCAGCCGCAGCATGTGTGTGGGCGGATCGGCCTGCTGCGTTCGCGGCAGCGTCAGCAGCCGGCTGAGCTTCTCCCGCGGTATCTCAACGCCAGCCCCCGGCGCCCGTACGACTGCCCGCAGGGCGACTGCCGGTACGGCCAACTCGTCCCCGAGATCACT
>JBJTHX010000130.1:0-4376 GCA_046094745.1 Planctomycetia bacterium | reverse complement strand
AAGCTACAGTGACCGTCGCAGGATGCGACGGCAGAGGCCATGGCAAACCTCGGCTTTGCCATCGGCCGATCAAGCAAACGAGGCCATGGATGGCTCGTTTGCGCTGAAGACAGGGCGACTAGCTCAATTGGTCAGAGCACCTCGTTTACACCGAGGGGGTTGGGGGTTCGAGTCCCTCGTCGCCCACTCACGCATGCCTGCGGTCTGGCAAACGGCCGGAGGCCGGCGCCTTGACGCGTCCTGCAACCGCAGTCCACCATACCGACATGTCGGTTTACGAATCGTGAAAACATCGGCTCGTGATCGCCACTCCGTCGAGAAAGGATGTCGTCGCATGAACTTCGGGAATCCCAGACTCAGGGCATGCGTGCTCATGACGGGGCTTGCGTGCAGCGTGGCCCTGACCGGACCCGCCGCACACGCTGCCGACACGGATCCCGCGGGACTTCCCCGGGCACCGACCGCCGACGCCCTGGCCGTGAAGCCCGTCGCCACCGCATCCGATCTGGCCGGCGAGTTGGACTCCGGTCCCGACGGCAAGCCGGACGTCTGCCTGGAGGTGCCTGTCGCACGGACTCGCATCCGCTCGGTGCGGATCGAGGGCGACGGAAGTGACGCCTGGCATACGCCCTTCAACGGCAGCAACTGGGACATCAAGTTCCAGTCCACCGAGGGGGACGCGGCCACGCGGCTGCAATTCGCGCCGTCGCAACCGACGGCCGGCTATCGCGTGACGCTGCTCCTCGACGATGAATCGAGTGTTTCCGGCGTGGCGCAGATTGCGTTGGGCCGGGAAGCCCTACCCGGCACGGGTGCCGGCTTAAAGGTCGCCGGACGTTTCCCCGGGAAGCCGAGCGTGTCGAAGGATGCGACGAAGCCCTATCATCTTCAGCCCGGGGACGTCGTGCTGTTCATCGGCAACTCGATCACGGATCGGGCGCAGGCGGAACTCGATTTCCTCGTCGAGGATTTTCGAGGCCGATATCCCGAACTGGCGGACACGGTGAACCTGCAGAAGTTCGGTGTCGGTGGTGAGCCGGCCAGCGAGGCCGTGCGGCGGATGAAGGGGCTGCTGGAGGAGTTCAAGCCCACCGTATGCGTGATCTGCTACGGCACCTGCGAAATGACCTTCGAAGAGCAGTCGGGGTATCCGGCGGCCCTCACCGACATCGTCCGTCAGCTCAAGGAGGGCAAGGCGCGGGTGACCGTCGTCGCCCCGCCACCGGTGTCCGCGGCCAACTGGCGGCAGCCGCCGGCCTTCGTGGCAGAGAAGTTCACGCGGGGATTGCGCGTGCTGGCCGACCAGGCGCGGCAGGTCGCCGAGCGTGAAGGGGCCGTCTTCGTGGACGCCTACGGCGCGCTCAGCGAGGCAGCAGATGCCGGCATGGAGTTCACGGTGGACGGCGTCCATCTGAACGAGGACGGCTACCGGGTGATGGCCAACGCCCTCCAGGCCGCCTGGGGATTCGGGGCGCCTCTGCGGCCCGCCGGCGGGTCGCGCACGCAGCCGTGAAGGCTCTTTCGCCCATACGCAGGGCCTGGATCTACACCTGCCTGGCGGGCCTGCTCGGACCCCATGATGCTCCGGCCGCCGAGCCGCGTCGGCCGGAGCCTGGCCGCACAGTTTCGGCTTGGTACGTCTACTCGGCCGGGGCCGCCGCGGACACGTTCGCCGCCGTGGCCGGAGTCCTCGACGAGATCAGCGTCGCCGGGGAACCGCCGCCCGCGGCGTTCGTCCGCGACTGTCAGGCCCGGGGCCTCGCCGTGTACCGCCTGCTGGGCGCCACGAACGCCTACAAGACGGCGGACCAGCGGCGGAACACGATCCGCGACCTGGTGGCCTCGTGTACGGAACGCGGGTTCGACGGCCTCGACATCGACCCGGGCATCCTGCCCGACCAGGATCGGGCGGCCTACTCCCTGTTCGTGACGGATCTCGCCCGGGCGCTGCACGACGGCGGCAAGCGACTGACGTTCTCCGTCTACGCACCCGTCTGGGGCCCGCCGGCCGATCCCGAATGTTGGTTCGACGCCCGGGTGATCGCCGCCGTGGCCGATCGGATCCGCGTCATGTGCTACGACATGCACATGGCATGGCCGGAGATCTGGGTGCTCCGCCACGATCCGGGGTTCGGGCCCGTGAGCACGCCCGCCTGGACCAGGCAATCCCTCGAGTTCTGGCTGCGGCACGCCCCCCGTGAAAAACTCGTCCTGGGACTGCCGGCGTATTCCAACGACTTCGTCGCCGCCCCCGGGGGCAAGAGCCGCCAGGTGTACGCCGATCGTCCGGCCGTGCCCGTCGGCCGCCCGGTCGAGACCCGCTGGCTGGCCTACGAGCAGGTCCACGTGCATCGCTATCTCGACGACGAGGGACAGGCCCACGTGTTCTACGCCTCCGACGCCCGCAGCACCGCGGCGCTGCTGCGGGTGGCCGACGAACTCGGCGTTTCCGGCGTGGGCTTCTGGCACTTCGCCGCGGTGCCGCCCGACTCGTGGACCGCCGTGCGCGACTGGAAGGCCCGCGCCGCCGGCCGCTGATCCGGCGCCGGCAGCAGGTCGGTCAGGACAACCGGTCGAGCACGTTGCGGGTGATCCGCTCGATCACGGGATCGGGGCCGCGGGCGGCGGGCGATCCCGCCGGCGCCTCCCAGGACGCGGCCAGCCCGTGGGCCCAGTCGGTCGTCGCGGCGGTGAACACCAGGCCGCCCCCCGCCCGTCGCGCGATGCCCAGGCAGGCATGCCCCGGCTGCTTCTGGGGAAACCGATCGAACCAGGTGAAGGTCTCCTCGGAGCCCCACGTGGCCGGCGCGGTGGCCAGGATCTCGAACTCCCGCGGCGTGCCGTCTGCCCCGGTCGGCACGGGCAACCCATCCTCGCGGGTGAACTCGCAGCCGTCGCACTCGTAGCCCACCACCGTGTGGCCGCCGCCGAACTCGCTCCCGCGGTCCAGCCCGGTGCCGGCGAAGACCCAGTGATCCGGCCGCTCGACCGTGAACGCACCGCTGCCGTCCGTGAGCTGTCCGTGCGAGCGGTGGAACCCACCGTGCAGCACGCCCACGTTGGTGAGCGTGTTCTCCGGGCGGCCGACGAGCGGGTGGCTCCACAGCGTGGTGAGCGTGGGGTTGGGCCCGGCGGGCTTGTAGAGCGGATCGGCGGCGAAGTGCTGCTTGTGGCAGACGAGCCCGTCGCGCTCGTGGCGGACCTGCCAGCAGCAGGCGTTGCCGCTGAAGAAGGCCGCGTTGCCACCCCGGGCGACGAAGCTCTCCACCGCGTCGCGCATCGGCGCCGACCAATACTCGTCATGCCCCACGCTGAGCACCAACCGCCGCCCGTCGAGCAGTCCCGGATGCCGCTCGAGATCCCCGTTGACGGCATAGTCGAGCCGATAGCCGTTCGCCTCGGCCCAGCGGATGAAGGGAACCTCCCAGGCGCGGATGCTGGCGGCGGGCATCGGCCGCAGGAACGACACGCGGCTGCCCTGCACGCCGTCGCGGCCGTTGAACGCGTAGAGGCTGAAACCGCCGAAGTTGTTGTAGGCGGCGTCGGTGTTGGTCGACAGTTGCAGGAGGATCGGCGCCCGCGGACCCGCCACCGCGGAGCGGACCACGAAGAAGATGTGGAGTGGCTGGCGGCCGCCGGTCGCGTCGGCGACGAACGAGGCGGGGCTCGTCACGACCTCGTAGTAGCCGCTCCGCCAGTCCCGGCCGATCGGCACCTCGAACGCCGCCGGCCAGCCGCACCCGTCGGCCGACGCGGCGGCGGGGACGGCGTGCTCGCGGCCGGGGATGCCGGCCCGCCGCCAGACGACCTCGCGCCGCGGCCCGACCCGCTCCACGGTCACGTCGAACGTCGCCGCGGTGGTCGACACATGGATCGGCAGCGTCTCCCCCGGGGCGACGCTGAGTCGCGCCGGATAGCCGAGCACCGCATGGTTTCGCGCGGCTTCGGCCGTCGGGGCCGGCGGTTCCTGGGCGGCCGCAGCCGACAGCGGGAGCACGGCGGAGGTCGCGAGAAACCGGCGCCGCGGCAGCGGCGGCCTCCGGCGATCGGCCAATCCACGGGGCGTCTTCATGGCGTGCCTGATCGTTCCGCGGCTGCCGGGGCCTTGGCGGGCGGGGCCGCCCGCAACGTCTCGAGGTAGGCCACGAGGTCCGCGATCTGCTGCGGAGAAAAGGTCGCGCCCATCGGCGGCATGCTCGAGATCGGCGAGCGGATGCGCTCGGCGATCTGGTCGAGTGGCACGCTCTCCTCGCCCCCGGCGGCCAACGCGAGCACCAACCGCCCGTCACGTTCCGCCACGAACGTGCCGGACACGAACTTTCCCGACTCGGTCTCCACGACCACGGTCTCGTAGCCGGCGGCGATCTTCGCGCTCG
>JBJTHX010000129.1:0-4890 GCA_046094745.1 Planctomycetia bacterium | reverse complement strand
GAGTTCGGCGGGGAGGGGGCCGGACGCACGGGTCGCGAAGTCGGCGCACAGCCGGTCGAGGCCGCCGGCGAACGACGCCGGATCGACGACGGTGAGGTTGGCCTGGCAGTCGGTCGCGGCGGCGGCGAGCGTGGCGGCGTCGCGGCCGGTCACGGCGCGGAGGCTCGCCGAGCGGTTGGCAAGGATCGCGGCCACGGCCGGACGGCTCGTGAGCAGGATGCCGCGGGCGGCGTCGCGCGAGGCCTGCGTCGCGAGCGCCGTGATCACGTCGGCGAGGCCCGAGGCGGGCAGCCGCTGCGCACCCGGGACGGCCCGGGCGATGGCGGCCGCCTTCGAGGCGGGGTCGGCGGCACAGGCGGCGGTGGCCACGAGGAACGGCCGGGTGGCGGCCGGCTGGGCCGCGGGGCCCGCGCCGCGGTCGAGCACGATGCCGGTGTCGCGGGCGTAGTCGCGGGCCGACGGCGTGACCACGGCCGAGGCCTGGAGCACGACGCTCCGCGTGCCGGCCGGCAGCCGCTCGAGCGCGGCGAGCGTGATCACGCGGTCGGCGAGCGTCACACCGGCGGACGTCGGCGGGGCGACCGCGTGGGCCGCAGCCGACGGGGCCAGAGCGGGCCGGGCTTCCGCGGCGAGGCGGCGGAGCACCTCGGCGACGAGTCGCTCGATCGTGGTGCGGTCGGGGGCGGGCGTGCTCATGCGTCGTCCACGAGGGCGATCGTGCTCCAGCGGGCCGGCGTGGTGTCGCTCTCGAGGACGTCGCGGAGAAGGCGGCCGTCGCTCGTGATCACGGCGAGGTCGCCCGGGCCCGCACCCACGGTGTCGACCGCCAGTTGCGGGTCGCCGTCGGGGCTCTCGCGGTCGGCGAACAGCGGTTGCACGACGAGCAGACGGCTGCCCGCCAGCGACGGGTGTTTCACCGTCGCCGTGGCCGTGCCGATGATGCGGGCGAGTTGCATGGCGTCGTCCGGTGTCGGGGTCAGCCGACCGCGTCGGCACTCCCCAGGATCCGCAGGTCGTCCACCAGCGTGCAGCGGCGCTGCCGCGTGAAGGTGAGCGGCGTCGTCACGCCCTCACCCGTGGGCGTCGCGATCGAGAACGAGAGGTAGCCCTCGCCGCCGAGGCCGAGGCCGGCCACGCTCGGGCCGTTCTTCACGAACAGCGTCGTGTCGAGCAGCCGGCCCATCCGCGTCATCGTGCGGACGTTCGTCGAGTGGATGATGGCCGTGTGCCGGAAGCCATGCTCGCTCTCGTGGGCCCGCTCGATCGCCTCGTCCACGTCGCGGCAGCGGACGAACGGCACGAATGGCATCATCTGCTCGACGGGCACGAACGGGTTGTCGACGGCCGTCTCGCCGTAGAGCAGTTCCACCTCGGGGCCGCAGGCCACCCCGGCCGCCTTGGCGAGCACCGCCGCGTCCTGCCCGAGGAGGTCCTTGCAGGGCACCTGGTGGCGGTGCGCTCCCTCGCCGGCCATGACGATCGCCCGCGTGGTGAGCGCGTCGACCTGGCCCGCGTTCAGCCGCACCGCCCCGGCCCGCTCCATCGCGGCCATCATCCGGTCGAAGACCTCGGCCACCACGAACACCTGCTTCTCGCCGATGCACAGCAGGTTGTTGTCGTAGGCGGCGCCGGCGATGATCGACCGGGCGGCGTTGTCGAGGTCGGCCGTCTCGTCGACGACGACCGGGGGATTGCCGGGGCCGGCCACGATCGCCCGCTTGCTCGATTGCAGCGCCGCCCTGGCCACGGCCGGGCCGCCGGTCACGCAGATCAGCTTCACGCCGCGGTGGTTGAACAGCGCTCCGGCCGACTCCAGCGACGGCTCGGCCACGAGCGCGATCAGATTGTCGATCCCGATGTCGCGGTGGATCGCGGCGTTGAACCGGCGGACACCCTCGGCGGCGACCCGGCGGCCGCTCGGGTGCGGGTTCACGACCACGGTGTTGCCGCCGGCGAGCATGTTGATGGCGTTGCAGGCGATCGTGGGGAGCGAGTGGGTGACCGGCGTGATCGCGCCGATGACGCCGAACGGGGCGTGCTCGATCACGGCCAGGCCGTGGTCGCCGCTGAACACCTCGCTGTGCATGAACTCCACGCCCGGCACCTTCTCGCCGAGGACCTTCAGCTTCTCGATCTTGTGGTCGAGGCGGCCGATCTTCGTCTCGGAGAACTCCATCCGCCCGAGTTCCTCGGCGTCGTCGATGGCGATCCGGCGGACGTGGGCGATCGCCTTCTTGCGGCCCTCGACGCCGAGCCGCTCGAGTTGGTGAAACGCCTCGGTGGCGGCGGCGACCGCCTCGTCAACGGTGGAGAAGACGCCGTGGGCGCCCTCGTGCCCGCGGGTCGCCGCGGAGCTGGATGCGACGGACGGCTGCCGCGTGGCCGCGCCGGCGGCGCCGAGTTCCTGGATCACCTGGCGGACGATGGCGGCGATGTCGGGGGCGGTGGTGGTGCTCATGACTGGGCTGCTACTTCCTGCTGAAAACTTCCTGGCCTTCGATGCGGACGGTGTCGACGAGGCCGATCACGACCGCGTCGATGGGGAGTGACTTGGTCTCGGGCGTGAGGCGGGCGCTCGAGCCCTGCGTGACGAGCACGAACTGCCCCTCGCCGGCGCCGAGCGTGTCCACGGCGATGAAGGTCCGGCCCGTGGAGACGAGCTTCGTGCGGGTCTTCTCGTCGAGCCGATAGGGCTCCACGACGAGCAGTTTGTGGCCCGTCATCGCGGCAGCCTTCTGCGTGGCCACGACCGAGCCGGTCACCAGGGCGACGAACATTCAGCCACCGCTTCCTTTCCACGCTCCGCTCTCCGTGGCCAGCAGGTCACGCGCCTGCCGCGCCACGATCAGTTCCTCGTTGGTCGGAATCACCCAGACGGCGACCCGCGATCCCGCGGCCTGGATCGGCCGCTCGCCCGCCGCCGGGGCCGCATTGGCCGCCGCGTCGACTCCGATTCCCAGGTCTTCGAGGCCCGCCAGCACCGCCGCCCGGGTGCGCGGCGAATGCTCGCCGATGCCCCCCGCGAAGGCGATCCCGTCGAGGCCGCCGAGTTCCACGATTCCCGCACCGAGCCAGTGGCGGATCGAGGCCACGTAGACCTCGATCGCCGTCCGCGCACGGTCGCTGCCCGAGTCGACTGCCTCCTCGAGGTCGCGCATGTCGCCGGACGTGCCCGACATTCCCGCCAGGCCACCCTTGGTCGAGAGGTCGGCGAGCAGGTCCTCGAAGCCCCGGCCGGTCGCCCGGGACACGTGCAGCAGGGCGAAGGGGTCGAAGTCGCCGGCCCGGTTGTTCTGCGGCAGGCCCGACTGCGGGCTCATGCCCATCGACGTCCCGACGCTGGCGCCGTCCCTGATCCAGCAGACGCTGCTCGATCCGCCGAGATGGCAGGAGATCACCCGCCGACCACGCGGCCCTGCCGGCACCACTTCCGCCATCCGCTCGGCCACGAAGCGATGGCTCGCCCCGTGGAATCCCCAGCGCCGCACGAGGTGCTCTTCGGCCCACGCGGTGGGCACGGCGTAGAGGGCGTTCCGCGCGGGAATCGTGGCGTGGAAACCGGTCTCGAACGCCGCCACGAGCGGCACCTTCGGCATCCGCTCCCCGAGCTGCCGCATGGCCCGCACGTAGGGCGGATTGTGGGCCGGAGCCACGACCGCCATCTCCTCCATCGCCGCCAGCACGTCGGGCGTGACGCGGACGACGCCGCCCGCCCGCCCGCCGTGCACCGCCTTGAAGCCCACGGCCGCGACCTCGTCGATGCTCCGGAGGGGGCCGCCCGGTCCGGTGAGCTGATCCACCGCGGCCTGGAGGGCGACGGCGTGATCGGGCACCGGCATGACGGCCTCCACGGTGCGGCCGGCGAGCGTGGCGTAGACGCGGCTCTCCGCCGCCCCCACCCGCTCGACGCCGCCCCTCGCGAGCTCGCGTGCCTCCTCCGCTCCCGCCCGGTCGGGCAGGTCGAAGAGGCGGTACTTGAAGCTCGTGGAGCCGAGGTTCGCGACGAGGATCTTCACGTGATGGATTCCGCCCGGTGTCCGAGGGTCACGCGAAGAACGAGGCCACGAGGGCGTCGGCGGGGCGGGGGATCACGTGGCTGGCCACGAGCTCACCCACCTGCTGGGCCGCGGTCGCACCGGCCTCGACGGCCGCCCGCACGCTGCCAACGTCGCCCTGCACCACCGTCGCCACGTAGGCGTTGCCGATGCTGATCCGCTTGAGGACCTTCACGTTGGCCGCCTTGGCCATCGCGTCGGTGGCCTCGACGAGGCCCACGAGTCCCTTGGTTTCCAGAAGTCCGATCGCCGTGTTCATGTCAGTTCCTGTGGTTGGGGATTGAAGAAGAAAACCGCTCGACGGGCCCGCCGGTCAGCCGGCCTTGCCCGGCAGGACGACGCCGATGTCCTCGTGGGGACGGGCAATCACCTGCACGCTCATCACTTCGCCGATCCGGCCGCCGGCCGCCGCACCCGCGTCGGTCGCCGCCTTCACCGCCGCAACGTCGCCCGTGACGAACGCCGTCACCAGACCGCTGCCGATCTTGTCCCAGCCCATGAAGGTCACGTTCGCGGCCTTCATCATCGCGTCCACCGCCTCGACAAGGGTGACGAATCCCTTCACCTCGATCATGCCGAGGGCTTCGACGTTCTTTGCCATCTGCTTGTCCGCTCCTCTCGCTCTCCGCCCACCGTTCCTCGCGGGGTCGCCCCCGCCACCGCGCCGGCACGCGCCGGCTTCACGGTCGTTGTGTTCAAGTCGCGGGATCCGGCCGGGTTTCGTTCCCGGCGGGCCCGCCTGCGGCTCATGTCTGCCTCACCAGCTCGACGCTCTCCGCGTGATCGAGATCGGCCGCGTTGCCCTCGTCGGTGTCGATGTGCACCTCGAGCTTGC
>JBJTHX010000128.1:0-2839 GCA_046094745.1 Planctomycetia bacterium | reverse complement strand
GGCAGCGAGAAGTCGATGACCACGTCGGCGGGGCAGTCCCAGTCGGCGGCGACGGCGACGCCCGCCGGGGCGAGGCCCGCGAGCGTGCCGGCGTCGGCCCGGGAGCGGGGATGGCCGGCCCGCTCCACGGCCGCCACGAGCTGCCACGGGGGCGCGTCGGCCGCGGCGCAGGCGATCACCCGCTGGCCCATGCGGCCCGCGGCTCCGTGGACGACGAGACGCAGCGGCGTGGCGGACACCGGGAACTCCTGGTTGCGAGCCGGACGGCGCCGGCCCGGACGGATCGGGAACGCGACCGCGATCAGCCGTAGAGGTCGATCGCCTGCACGATCTCGTCGACGCGGTTGCCCACGCTCACGGCGCGGTTGGCGTAGCTCGCCCGGCTCACGCCGCGGCTGCCGAGCACGTCGTTGAACAGCTTCTGGTCCGTCGTGTGGTAGGCGACCGTGGCCGTCGGGTCCTTGAGCTGGTGGCCGGTGAGGATGCACACGACCCGCTCGTCGCGGCCGATCACCCCCTCGGCGACGAGCTGCCGCGCCCCGGCCACGCTCGCGGCGCTGGCCGGCTCGCAGCCCAGGCCGCCAGCGCCCACCTGGGCCTTGGCGTCGAGGATCTCCTGCTCGCTCACCTGCCGCACCACGCCGTCGCACACCTCCAGCGCCCGCAGGCACTTGTTGAGGTTCACCGGCCGGTTGATCTCGATCGCGCTGGCGATCGTGTCGGCCCGCTTGTTCTCCCGGTCGAGCTCGTCGTAATAGTGGCAGGCGGGGGCGAGGTCGGCCCGGCCGCCCTCCCAGCGCAGGCCGCGGCGATGGTAGAGCTCGTAGAGCGTGTTGGCCCCGGCGGCGTTGATCACCGCCAGCCGCGGCACGCGGTCGATGAGGCCGAGCTTCCGCAGTTCGGCGAACGCCTTGCCGAAGGCGCTCGAGTTGCCGAGGTTGCCGCCGGGCACCACGATCCAGTCGGGCACCTCCCAGCCGAGCGACTCGAGCACCCGGAACATGATCGTCTTCTGCCCCTCGAGGCGGAAGGGATTCACGCTGTTGACCAGGTAGATGCCGAGCTTCCCCGAGACCTCCTTGACGCGGGCCATGGCGTCGTCGAAGTCGCCCGCGATCTGGATCGTGAGGGCGCCGTAGTCGAGCGCCTGCGAGAGCTTGCCGTAGGAGATCTTGCCGGAGCCGATGAAGATGATGGCCCGCATCAGCCGCGTCACCGCGCAGTACACGGCCAGCGACGCGCTCGTGTTGCCCGTGGAGGCGCAGGCGGCCCGCCGGGCGCCGATCATCCGCGCGTGGGTGAACGCGGCCGACATCCCGTTGTCCTTGAACGATCCCGAGGGATTGAGGCCCTCGTACTGGAGGAACAGCCGGCCCGGGTTCACGCCCACGTAGCCCGCCACGCCGTCGGAGGGAGCGCACATCGTCTGCCCCTCGCCGATCGTCACCACGGCCTCGCGCGGGGCGTAGGGGAGCAACTCGTGGAACCGCCACACGCCGCTGAAGGCCAGCGGGTCGCTCCGCCGCATCCACTTCCGCTCGAAGAACTCGAAGGAGTTCGGGGGCCGCAGCCGGTCCCAGTCGTACTCGACGTCGAGCAGGTTGCCGCAGGCCGGGCAGGCGGTGAGCACCTCGTCCACCGAGAAGGTGGCCGCGCAGGCGGGGTCGATGCACTGCTGGAAGGCGACGTCGGTGCGGGCGGCGACGGCCACGGGGGCTCTCCGGAGGGTGCACCTATCCATCGGCAGCCGGCGGGAGGGCCGGTGAGCCGCGGGGAGGAGGCGGTCGCACCCGCCGGCGTCAAAGGTAGGTCACGGCCGCCGGGCCAGCAAGGTTGCCCACCCGGGTCCGGGGACGCCGATCGCAGGGAATCCGCGGCGCCAGCCCTGCCAGTTTGACAGGCGCGGTCGCATCCGGATATCCTCTCCGGGCTCGAAGGTCCGGGGTTGGCCCGGTCCGGCTATTCCTGGCGGACGACACCATGAAAGCGGCGGAGATCAAGGTCTTCAAGGCGGCGCTCGAGTCGATGCGCGTGCGCCTCCGGGGTGACGTTTCGACGATGGCCGACGCCGCCCTGCGGAAGACGCGGTCGGAGGCCAGCGGCGACCTTTCCAGCATGCCGATCCACATGGCCGACATCGGCTCCGATGCCTACGAGCAGGAGTTCACGCTCAGCCTGATGGCCACCGAGGAGGGGACGCTCGAACTCGTCGAACAGGCCCTCCAGCGGATCCGGCAGAAGAAGTTCGGCGTCTGCGAGGAGTGCGAGGGCGTGATCTCGAAGAAGCGGCTCGAGGCGATCCCGTTCGCCTCGCTGTGCATCCGCTGCGCCGAAAAGCAGGAGCAGGGCGGGCTCAGGCCCCGCCAGCCCCGCTAGCCGGACAACCCGCTAGCCGGACAACCCGCTAGCCGGACAATCGGTCGACCGGTACCGCGCGGAAGGATACGGCGGCAGGGCACGATGAGCGGCACTTCTTCCCATCGCGGCGGCTGGCTGCTGTTCGTCCTCGTGACCATGGCGGCGGTGGGGAGCGACCTTGCGACCAAGGCGTGGATCTTCGACCGGCTCGGGATGCCAGGCACGGCCGCGCCGATCGAACTCGTCCCGCGGATCCTCCGGCTGCAGACGAACCTCAACGAGGGCGCCCTGTTCGGCATGGGGCAGGGCTGGGGAGTCCTGTTCGCGGGGATCTCCATGCTGGCCATCGGCGGCATCCTCGGCATGCTCGTGCGGGCCACGACCCGGTCCGACCGCTGGCTCGTGACCGCCCTCGGCCTGATCACGGGCGGGATCCTCGACGCCAAGGCCCAGGTCGGTGCCGGCGGCCTGGGCTGCGAGC
>JBJTHX010000127.1:0-5301 GCA_046094745.1 Planctomycetia bacterium | reverse complement strand
GGGCGGGACCGGCTGGGGGCGGAGACGAAGCGGACGGCGACGGAGCTGGCGCGGCCGGAGTGACCGCGGGCCGGGCCGCGGCGGCTCCGGCCGGCTCGAGCTACCCGATCACCTCGCCGACCACCGCCTTCTCACCGCTGGCCTTGAGGATCTTCGACACCACGCCCGCCGCGGGCGCCGGCAGCTCGACCGTCGCCTTGTCGCTCTCGATCTCGACGATGCTGTCGTCGATCGCGACGACGTCGCCCTCGCGCTTCTTCCAGGTGCCGACCATCACCTCGGTGATCGACTCGCCGACCGCGGGAACCTTCAGTTCGAGTGCCATGGGCTTCGGGGGCTCGGGGATGTGGAAAGGAGGGTGGCTTGCACGCTCACACGGTGAACGATGCCGACAGGAGTTCGTTCTGCTCGAGGTCGTGGCTCTTCTTCGAACCGGTCGCGGGGCTGGCGGCGCTCTGCCGGCACATGCCCGTGAACGGGAAGCGGTCGAGGAGCTTGTCACCGAAGTGGATACGGAAGAACCGCCACGCGCCCATGTTCTCGGGCTCGTCCTGCACCCACACGGCCGGCGTGCCCGGGGCATAGCCCGCGAGCGCCTCCTCGAGGGCCTTCTTCGGCAGCGGGTAGAGCTGCTCCACGCGGACGATCGCCACGTCGCGACGGCCGAGCTCCTGCCGCCGCTTGTCGAGTTCGTAGGCCACCTTCCCGGTGCAGAGCAGGATGCGGCGGATGTCGCGGGCCGGCACGCCCGAGGCGTCGGGCATCACCCGCTGGAACGTGCCCGTCGTGAGGTCGTCGAGCGACGAGACGCAGCCGGGATGCCGCAGCAGGCTCTTCGGCGTCATCACGACGAGCGGCTTCCGCCACACGCGGAGCGCCTGCCGCCGGAGGAGGTGGAACATCTGCGCGGGGGTCGTCGGCTGCACGACCTGGATGTTGTCCTTCGCGCACAGCGACAGGAACCGCTCCAGACGGGCGCTCGAGTGCTCCGGCCCCTGCCCTTCGAAGCCGTGCGGCAGGAGCATGACGAGACCCGAAAGCCGGTTCCACTTGTCCTCGGCGCTGACGATGAACTGGTCGATCACGACCTGCGCCGCGTTGACGAAGTCGCCGAACTGGGCCTCCCACATGACGAGCCCGTCGGGGCAGTCGAGGCTGTATCCGTACTCGAAGCCGAGCACGCCCGCCTCGGAGAGCGGGCTGTTGGCGATCTCCACCGGCGCCTGGTCCGCGGCGAGGTGCTCGAGGGAGCAGAAGGTCTCGTCGGTCACGGCGTCGTGGATCACGGCGTGGCGGTGGCTGAACGTGCCCCGCTGGCTGTCCTGGCCCGTGAGCCGGATCCGCAGGCCCTGCGTGGCCAGGGTGGCGAGCGCGAGGGCCTCGCCGGCCGACCAGTCGAGCGGCGCCGCGCCGTCGGCCATCTGCAGCCGGCCGTCGAGGAACTTGCGGATCTTGGCATGGGGCTGAAACCCTTCGGGCAGCGTCACGAGCCGCCGCAGGAGGTCCTGGAGCACCTCCTTCTTCACGCCCGTGTCCACCTCGGCGGCGTCCCGCTCGCGGCCGCCGACGTAGAAGGCCCACACGCCGCCGATGTCGTGTGCGTGGACGTAGTCCTCGCTCTTCGCCACCGTCAGGTCGGCCGCGAACTTGGCCTGCTGCTGCTCGACGATGTGCTTGGCCTCGTCGCGGGTCACCTCGCCGAGCGTGAGCAGCTTCTCGAGGTAGCTCTCGTGGACGCTCGGCCGCTTCTCGATCACGCGGTACAGCGCCGGCTGCGTGAAGGCCGGCTCGTCGGCCTCGTTGTGGCCGCGGCGGCGGAAGCAGTACATGTCGATGACCACGTCGCGCTGGAACTCACGGCGGAAGTCCATGGCCAGGTTCACGACCTGGGCCACCGCCTCCGGGTCCTCGCCGTTGACATGGAAGATCGGGATCTGGAGCATCTTCGCCACGTCGGTGGCGTACATGCAGCTGCGGGCCTCGCGGGGCCCCGTCGTGAACCCGATCTGGTTGTTCACGACCACGTGCAGCGTGCCGCCGATCCGGTAGGCGTCGAGCTCCGAGAGATTGAGCGTCTCCTGGATGATCCCCTCGCCGGCGAACGCGGCGTCGCCGTGGATGAGGATCACCATGCCGTTCTGCCGGCCGACGTCGCCGGCCCGGTCCTGCCGCGATCGCATCCGTCCGATCGCCACCGGGTTCACGAACTCGAGATGGCTGGGGTTGAAGCAGAGCGTGAGGTGCACGCTGCGGCCGTTGGCGGCCGCGTAGTCGGTGGAGTGGCCGAGGTGGTACTTCACGTCGCCGCGGCCCACGTGGAGCTCGGGGTCCATGTCGGCGAACTCGCGGAAGATCCGCTGCGGGCTCTTGCCCATGATGTTGGCGAGCACGTTGAGCCGGCCCCGGTGGGCCATGGCCAGCACGATGTCGCCGATGTCCTGCGACGCCGCTCGCTCGATCGCCATCTCCACGAGCGGGATCAGGCTCTCCGAGCCCTCGAGCGAGAAGCTCTTGGCACCGAGAAACCGCTTCTGGATGAACTCCTCGAAGACGGCAGCCGTCGTCATCTGGCGGTAGATCCGCAGCTGCTGCCGGCGGTCGAGCTGGATGCGATTCTCGCAGCCCTCCATCCGCACCTGCAGCCACTGGCGGACCCGCAGGTCGTCCATGTGCATGAACTGCACGCCGATCGACCGGCAGTAGGTGTTCCGCAGCCGCTGGATGATCTGCCGCAGCGACATCGACTGCGGCCCCTCGATCGTGTCGGTCGAGAAGGACCGGTCCATGTCCTCCTCGGTAAGGTGGTAGAAGCGGGGGTCGAGTTCGGGCAGGCCCGGCCGCGGACGGCCGAGCGGGTCGATCTCGGCCATGAGATGGCCGCGGACCCGGTAGGCGCGCACGAGCTGGTCGACGCGGTCCTGCTGGAAGGCCACACGCTCCTCGCCGGCAGAGCCCGCTGCCACCGGTGGCCGCGGCAGCGGCATCGCCTCGCCGGCCGGGGCCGCGGGAAGTTGCACGGCGCCGTTGGCGATCGCGACGGCGTGCGCCGTGGCGATGCCGTCGGGGGTGATGAGTTTCACCACCGGATACGCGGCGGGGGCGGCCGCGCCGTTGCGTGGAGCCTGGGGCGGCGCAGGGCGGCCGTTGGCGCGGGGCGGCGCCGGCGCGGCGCCGGCCTGCAGGGCGTCGAAGTAGGCCCGCCAGTCGGGCGGGACGGCCTGGGGATCCTGCTGGTAGCGTTCGAAGAGCTCTTCGAGAAACGCGAGGCTGGCCGTACCGGCCGAATCGATGGCGTCGATGATGCTCATTGCCTCACATGGCCAGCAGCAGACGACCCGGGCTCTCGAGATACCCGATCACCTCGTTGAGGAATCGGGCGGCGAGCGCGCCGTCGATGAGCCGGTGGTCGTAGGACAGCGACAGGGGCATCATGAGTCGCGGCTCGATCCGATCCTCGTGGACGACCGGCATCTTCCGCGACCTGCCGAGGAGCAGGATCGCCGCTTCCGGCCAGTTGATGATAGGCGTCGAGTACTGGCCGCCCACGGCACCCAAATTCGAGATCGTGAACGTGCCGCCCCGGAGGTCCTCGATCCCGTACTGGGCGTTCTTCGCCTTCTCGGCCGTGTCGGCGATCGCCTGGGCGATCTGCGGGATCGACAGCTGGTCGCAGTCGCGGAGCACCGGCACCACGAGGCCGCGGGGCGTGTCGACCGCGAGGCCGACGTTGACGTAATCCTTGTAGACGACTTCCCCCTTCTCGAGGTCGATCGACGCGTTCACCGTCGGGTGCTGCCTGAGCGACAGGCTCACCGCCTTGATCACGAACGCCAGCGCCGTGAGCTTGAGGTTGGCCTTCGCGTACTCCGCGGCGCTCGCCTTCCGCAGATGTTCGAGCTCGGTCACGTCGGCGTCGTCGAAGTTCGTGAGGTGCGGGATCGTGGAGACGCTCCGCACCATGTTGGCGGCGATGGTCTTCCGCATTCGCGAGAGCTGCTCGCGGCGAATCGGCCCCCAGTCGTCGCGCTCGGTGGCCGTGGACTCGGGCCGCGAGCGGACGGCGGGGCCGGCGCCGGCGGCCTGCCGCACGGCCGCGATCACGTCGTCGCGCACGATCCGCCCCGCGGGGCCGCTGCCCCGGACACGGGCCAGGTCCACGCCGAGTTCACGGGCCAGCCGACGGACGGCCGGACCGGCGGGCTCGACCGTGGCCACGGCGGCGACGGCGGGCGGCTCCTCGACGACCGCGGGCGCGCGGGCGGCTGCTGGCGCCGGTGCCGCAGGTGCTGGAGCGGGAGCGGGAGCAGGTGGTGGCGCCGCCGGCTTCGCAGCGGCCGCCGGTGCCGGCGCGGCCGGCTTCGCGGGGGCCGCCGGCGCTGCGGCCTTGGCAGGCGCAGCCCCGGCCGCGTCGAGCAGCACGAGCGCCTGCCCGACCTTCACCGTGTCGCCCTTCTTCACGAGCACCTTGGAGACCGTCCCACCCGGCGGACAGGGCACCTCGATGACGGCCTTGTCGGTCTCGACTTCGAGGATCGACTGCCCGGGCTTGAGGACATCGCCCTCTTTCACGTGGACGCTCACCACGTCGCCGGAGGCGATGTTCTCTCCCAGGTCGGGCAACTTGAATTCGGTGGCCATGCGTTCGTGCTCTCGGTGGTCGCGGGTGGTGGGAATCTCGGGAGGGAGCGGCGGGTCGGCAGACCAACCGCGAATCAGGCGGACGCGGCGTCGATCTGGTCCGGGTCCGTGGCACGGGGCCCGCGGGTCGCATCGTCCGGGAGGACGTGATCGCGGCGGTGCGTCAGGCGAGTGCGGGAGGTGCCGTCTCCCGTTCACGATCCGACTCCACGGCGACGGAGCGGGACGATTGGGGGCCGATCCGGCGCGAGCAGATGTCGCGGATGCGAAAGACGATCGCGGCCAACATGGTCCGCAGCGTTTCCACGATCCCGCACCTCACGAACTTCGACGACGCCGATGTGACCGAACTCGAACACCTCCGCAAGGCGAGTGCGCCGGAATATGCCAAGAGCAACCTCAAGCTCACGGCCCTGGCGTTCGTGATCAAGGCCGTGAGCCTCTCGCTCCGGCAGCATCCGACGGTGAACGCTTCGATCGACACCGAAAAGGGGGAGATTCTCTACAAGGACTACGTGAACATCGGGCAGGCCGGGCCGCGGCCGTCCGAGCGGATCGATCTCGGCCATGAGATGGCCCCGCACGCGGTAGGCGCGGACCAGCTGATCGACGCGGTCCTGCAGGAAGGCGACCCGCTCCTCCCCCTTGGTGCCCGAGGCGACC
>JBJTHX010000126.1:0-11152 GCA_046094745.1 Planctomycetia bacterium | reverse complement strand
GCTGGCATCCGACGCCTTCTTTCCCTTTCCAGACTCGATCGAGCTGATCGCGCGCGGCGGAATCGCGGCCGTCGTGCAGCCCGGGGGATCGAAGCGGGACGGCGAGGTGATCGCGGCGGCCGACGCCGCCGGCATCCCCATGGTGTTCACCGACCGGCGGCATTTCCGCCACTGAGACCGGGCGGCGTCGGCCGCCGCGATCACCTCGCCGTCCCGCTTCGATCCCCCGGGCTGCACGACGGCCGCGATTCCGCCGCGCGCGATCAGCTCGATCGAGTCTGGAAAGGGAAAGAAGGCGTCGGATGCCAGCACCGCGCCGCGGGCCCGGTCCCCGGCCTTCTCCAGGGCGATCCGCACGGAATCGACGCGGCTCGTCTGGCCGATGCCCGCACCGGCGAGGCTCGTGCCGTGGCAGACGGCGATGGCGTTGCTCGTCAGCCGGCGAACGATCGTGAAGGCGAAGTCGAGGGCCTGGGTGAGTTCGGTGGCGGGCGCCGCCTTCGTCACCAACTGCCAGGTGGCCGGGTCGTCGCAGGCGTCGTCCGGCCGCTGGGCGAGCAGGCCGCCGGCGATGCTGCGGAACTCGAGGCCCGCCGTGGCCTCCCAGGGGTCGCCGGCGGGCACCTCGACCAGCCGCACGCTGGCCCTCCAGGTCGGCTTCGTGGTCAGCAGCTCGACGGCCGCCTGCTCGAAGGCCGGCGCCGCGATCACCTCCACGAACAACCCCGGCGTCAGCAGCACCTCGGCCGCCGCCCGGTCGAACGTGCGATTGACGGCGACGATCGAGCCGAAGGCGCTCGTGGGATCGGCCGCCATGGCCGTGCCGAGGGCCGCGGCGACCGTCGCGGCCGAGGCGGCGCCGCAGGGGTTGGTGTGCTTGATGACGACGGCCGCGGGATCCTGGAGCAGGCCCGCGAGCCGCGTGGCCGCGTCGAGGTCGAGCAGGTTGTTGTAGGACAGCTCCTTGCCGCACAACTGCTGCGCGCCGGCGACGCCCAGGCGGGTGCCGACGGGGGCGAAGAGCGCCGCCGACTGGTGCGGGTTCTCGCCATATCGCAGGGCGAGCCTGCGCTCCAGGTCGAGCGTCACCCGCGCCGGCAGCGGTGGATCGTTCGCGGCCGCGTCGCCGGTGGGGGTGGTGGTCGGTTCGGCGACGATGCCCGCATGCCGGGCCATCCAGCGGGCGATCACGGCGTCGTAGTTGGCCGTGTGCTCGAAGGCCCGGGCCGCCAGGAGCCGCCGCTCGGCGGCGGTCGTGCCGCCGCGGCCGAGGGCGGCGAGGAAATCGTCGTACTGCTCGGGGCTCGTGACCACCGCCGTGAAGGCATGGTTCTTGGCCGCCGCACGGACGAGGCTCGGACCGCCGATGTCGATCAACTCGATCGCATCGGCTGGCCGGCAGTCCGACTTGGCGATCACCCGCTCGAAGGCATAGAGGTTGACGATCACGGCGTCGAACCGGTCGATGCCGTGGGCGGCGAGCACCTCGAGATCGTCGGCCCGATCGCCCCGGGCCAGGATGCCGGCGAAGACGTGCGGGTGGAGCGTCTTGACCCGCCCGTCGAGCACCTCAGGGAAGCCGGTCACGGCGGAGATGTCCTCGACCGCGAGCCCCTGGCTCGCGAGCGCCGCGCTGGTGCCACCGGTGCGGACCACGTGGACGCCGGCCGCCTTCAGCCCCGCGGCCAGCCGGTCGATGCCCGACTTGTCGAAAAGGCTGACGAGGACGCGGCGAATCGGGACGACGTCGACGGTGGGGAGGCTGGCGGCCGGGCTGTGCATCACTCGGGGTCCGTGGCGGATCGCGGCAGCCAACAAACTAGAGCGCCGGCGGCGGCTGTCCACGGCCCCGTGTGCCGCGGCCGCGAGGGCGGTCAGGCGGCGGCCGGAAGCTCGACCACGAACACCGAGCCCGGCGGTGGCACGCGGCCTTGCACCGTCACCTTCCCGCGCATCTGCCGCACGAGCGACCGCACGAGGAACAGCCCCAGCCCCGTGCCCGGTGTCGACCGCTCGAGTTCGCTCCCCAGGCGGAAGAACCGCCGGAACACGTCGTGCCGCCGCGACACGGGGATGCCGGGGCCGTTGTCGGCGATCCGCACGGCGACCCGGCCCGGGCCCGCGGCCGCCACCGTCACCTCCACCCGCGGTTCGGGCAACGCGTACTTCACGGCGTTGTCGAGCAGGTTGCGAAACACGATCTCCAGGTCGGCGGCGCGTGCCACGGCCTTCGGCCCGGGGGGCTCGCAGGCGAGCGCGACCGCCGTCGGCGGCAGTCCATAGCGGGCCGCCACGCTCGTGCAGACGTCCCGCAGCACGGGCTCGACCGCCGTCGCATCGGCGGCCCGGGGCCGCCGCGTGAGCGTCTTGGCCGCGTCGAGCAGGTGATCGATCAATCCGTCGAGCCGCTCGACGTCCTGGAGCATGATCCGATGGAAGTCGGCCTGCTGCTCGGCGGGCAGCGGCCGGCGGCCGAGCGTCTGCAGCGCGAGCTTGAGGGAGGCCAGCGGGCTCTTCAGTTCATGGGTCACGCTGTCGATGAAGTTGCTCTGCCGCTGCGAAAGCGCGATCGCCTTGATCGTGAGGGCGAGGTAGACGATGACTCCCGCGAGCACCACGACGAGCAGGGCCACGCCCACGCCGAGCACGGCCCAGTAGAATGCGGCGCTTTCGTTCCGCTCGGAGGAGCCGAGGGCCGCCGCAATGCTGACGAGCACCCAGCCCACGCCGAGCGTGATGATCGATGAGATGAGCACCACGCCCAGAAGGATCGGCCAGCCGAGCGAGCGTCGCGGTTCCATGGGACGAAAAGGCTCCGGCACGTCGACTGTGATCCCAACTCCGGCCATGGTACCGTGGCCGCGAACGGCGAGGATATGAGCATGCGAGACGGCCACCCTTCCCTGCGGCTTGCGGCCGGCGGCACCACGGTGGCGTTTGCGCGGCAGGCGGATCGTTGGCGGCACGTCGTCTCATCACAGGGCGAACCGATCCTGGAGTCGGTCGAGGGTGGCCTGCCGCCGGACGATGATCCGCGGTGGCCGGCATCGCCGGCGCTCACGGAAGTGTCGGCGGCCACGGCCGGCGGGCGGCCGGTGATTCTCGGCGTGGGGCGGGCCGGGAGATCGCACTTCTCGGTGAGCGTCACCGTCCACCCCGAACATGCCGACACGCTCCTGTTCGACGTCGCCTGCCGGATCCAGGAAGCGCCGCCGTGGCTCGGTTCGACCTATCGGACAGCGGACGGGAACCTCGTCCGGACAGGCCCGCCCGCCGCTGAAGGCGACCTGCCCCGCACCGTGCAATGGGCATACGCGGTGGGGCCGGCCGGCCTCGTGCCGGAGCCGGTGGCGGCCCGGCAGCGGTCGCCCTGACCGCATCTTGCGACGGCCCAGGCGATCGATCACATTCGGAGGTCTGGATCGCCGCCCGAGGCGGTCCCTGTCGCGACGGGAAACCTGCCATGTTCGACGTCATCGAGCGGCTCAAGGCCGAGTGGACCGACAAGTACGTCGTGGTCGACTCGCCCGCCCCGGAACTGGCCCGGTTCGCCAGGACGACGGGCCTCGTCAGGACCGTCAACATGAACGGCCGCTGCCTGGTCGAGTTCGACCAGTTCAACAACACCGGCTGGTACGACATCGATCCGGCCGCACTGAAGATCGTGCCGAAGCCGCTGCCCAAGCCGGCCGAACCGAAGGAGAAGGCCAAGCCGGCGGCGAAGGAAACGGCCAAGCCGGCCGCTGCCAAGGCCGCCGCCGCGGCCGGCGCGAAGAAGCCGTCCACCGCCGACATCCTCGCCGCGGCGCGGGCCAAGGGAGGCGGCGCTCCCGCCGCAAAGCCGGCCGCAGGGGGCAAACTCTCGACAGCCGAGATCCTCGCACGGGCCCGGGGCGCAACGGCGGCTCCGGCGGCGGAACCCGTCGCGGCCGAGACCGAACCTGTCGCGGCCGAGGAAACCCCCGCTCAGCAGTCCGCTGCCCCCGTCCCGTCGAAGCCGGCCAAGGCGGCCCCGGGCAGCCTGCCTACGACCACGGCCGAGAAGATCGCCTGGTGCCGTCAGCACGACGCCAAGGGCTGATCGGCCACCGAGCCGCGCGACCGCGACCGTTTCCCCGTTCCGGAGCCATGTCCGTGCCTTCCCCGCTTCGCCTGGTGGCCTGCATCCTGGCGCTTGGTGCCGTCGGCTGCAATCGTCTCGCCACGCATCCGCTCGTGGCCGAGGCAACAGAGGAACTGCGGGCCAACGACCGCGTCGCGGCGGCGCTCGGCAAGCCGGTCGAGTGCGGCCCGACGATCCGCGGCACGGCCAACGAAGTCGACGGCATCGCGGCCATCCAGTTCGACGCCCGGGGACCGAAGGGGACGGGCCTCGTCGTGGTGGAGGGCAAAAAGACCCGCGGCGAGTGGGGCGTGACGCTCCTGGAACTGCGGCCTGTCGGGGCGGCGAAACTCTCGTTGCTGGCCGATCTCGAAGCCCGCACCGGCACCGACATCCCCAAGTTCGACCCCACCGCCAAACCGGTCGGCGGACCCATCGTCCCACCACCCGGCGACGTCGAGATCGCCCTGCCCCCGGGCGGGCCGGGTCAATGACGCAGGGGAGCGTTCCCGAAACGGGCCCGCTGGCTCCGGAACCCGCCGCGACGGACGGTCATCGGCCGCGTCGCCGCGCCTCGGCGAGCACCCGGAAGATCGCGCCGATCGTGTGGCCCGACTCCAGCGGGTGCCGAAGCGGCCGCTCGAAGTCGACTTCGTAGCGGTTCCGCCGACCGTCTTTCAGCCGCGCGACATACCCGTCCCGAACGAGATCGCAGACGATTCGGTGGGCGGCCCGCTCGCCGATGCCCACGAGGTCCGCGATGTCCGCGATGCGGACGTCGGGATTGTCGGCGTTGCAGACGAGCACGTGCCCGTGATTGGTGAGAAACGTCCAGGCTGGCCGGCGGCGGGCCAGCCCATCCGCCGGTTTCGCGGACGGCGAGCGGGTTGGCATGAACCCCATCCTACACAATACCTGTAGGAACTTGACCTGTTTTCCAGTACATGTATCCAAGACACGTTTTCCGTACAGAGAGTGGCCCATGGTCTACACGGTGACGATGCGGACGAAACTGGATGGCGGTGACCTCGAGCATCTCCTGCCGCGGCTGACGGCGGCAGGACCGTTCGTCGTTCGAGACCTGGCCCATCTCGGCGGCGGGTCCTGCGTGTTCACGGTGCGGCCCTGCCGACCGGAAATGGTCGTCGGCTTCGCCAAACTGGCCGAGTTCCTCTCGATCCTGGCCCGCGAACTCCCCATCAATTCCGTGGACCGTGTTGCCAGCGAACCCCTCGACAACGCATCCTGACACTCCTGTCCCACCGTCCGTTCCCCCCCGCATCCCCACACCGAAGGACCACGTCATGACCCGCCATGCGATTACCGTCATCCCCGGAGACGGCATCGGCCCGGAGTGCGTCCGCGCGTCGATCGACGTCATCAACGCGACGGGCGTCGCGATCGACTGGATCGAACGGCATGCGGGCGAGCGGGTCTTCAAGCAGGGCATCGCCTCTGGCGTGCCGCAGGACACGATCGATTCGATCAGCGAGACCCGGGTGGTGCTCAAGGGACCGCTTGGCACGCCGGTCGGGCATGGCGAGAAATCAGCGAACGTCACGCTGCGCAAGCTCTTCGAGACCTTCGCCAACATCCGTCCGGTTCGTGAACTGCCCGGCGTGAAGACCCCGTACACGGGCCAGGGCGTCGATCTGGTGGTGGTCCGCGAAAACGTCGAGGACCTGTATGCGGGAATCGAGCACATGCAGACGCCCGACGTGGCGCAATGCCTGAAGCTCATCAGTGCGAAAGGATCCGAAAAGATCATCCGCCTGGCCTTCGAGTTCGCCCGATCGGAAGGCCGGCATTCGGTCGCCTGCGCGACCAAGTCCAACATCATGAAGCTCACCGAGGGCGAACTGAAGCGGACCTTCGAGCGGATCGCGCCCGAGTATCCGGACATCAAGTCCTGGCACGTGATCATCGACAATTGCGCCCATCAGCTCGTGAAGAAACCGTCGCAGTTCGACGTCATCGTGACGACGAACATGAACGGCGACATCATCAGCGACCTGACGTCGGCCCTCGTCGGCGGCCTGGGCTTCGCCCCTTCGGCGAATCTGGGCAACGGCATCGCGATCTTCGAGGCCGTGCACGGCTCCGCCCCGAAGTACGCCGGCAAGGACGTGATCAATCCGACGGCCGTGCTGCTCAGCGGCGTGATGATGCTCAAGCACCTCGGTGAGTTCGCGGCCGCCGCCGACATCGAGCATGCGGTGCTCGTCACGCTCATGGAGGGAAAGCTCACGGGCGACGTCGTCGGCTACGACAAGGGCGTGCGGACGTCGGACTACGCGCGGCAGGTCATCGCCAACCTCGGCCGGCGGGCGGAGGGCTGGACGGTGCGGGACGCCAAGCCCATCACGATGCCCCAGATCAGCCGCTCGCCGGTGTTCCGGGCCGCGCGGACCAAGGACGTGGTCGGGGCCGACATCTTCGTGGAGAGCGGCCTCGAACCGGCCGCCCTCGGCAGTTCGCTCGAGACGATCGCCGCGGCCACGCCCCTGCGGCTGAAGATGATCTCGAACCGGGGCACCAAGGTCTACCCGGATGGCAACCCCAATATCGACTGCGTCTGCCACCACCGCTGCCGGTTCGTGAGCCGCAGCGGCGGGCCGATCCCCTTCGACGAAGCGCTCGCCCTGGCCCGCCAGGTCAACGCGACGCACGAGGTGTGCCACGTCGAGCGGCTGCTGCGGATCGACGGGGCCGATGGCTTCACGAAGGCCCAGGGCGAGGATTGACCGCTGGTCCGCGCTGGCGGCCCCCGGCCGCGGCGCGGGTCTACGGCAGCTCGCGGAGGGCGGCGATCTCGGCCTCGCGGCCCACGACCAGCAGCACCTGGTCCTCGAGCAGTTTCGTCTTCCCGTCGGGGAACATCTCGAACTTGCCCTTCATCACGTCCTTGAGCCCCATCACGTGGACGCCGATCCGGCTCCGCAGGTTCGCCTCGGCGAGCGTCTTGCCGGAAAGCGACGCGGGCATCGCCACCTCTGCCACGCTGTACTCGGGGTCGATCGGCAGGTAGTCCAGCACGTTCGGCCAGGTCATGCGGTCCGCCAGCTCCCGCGCCACCTCCTCCTCGGGAAAGACCACGCGGTCGACGCCAAGGTGCTCGAGGATCTTGCCATGCTCCTTGGTGACCCCCTTCACGATCACGTTCCGGGCCCCGAGTTCCTTGACGTGGAGCGTGGCCAGGAGCGACTGCGAGATGTTTTCGCCCAGCGAGATAAACACCGCCGTGGCATCCTTGATCGGGAGATTTTCCAGCACCTCACGGTCGGTCGCGTCGCCGATCACCGCCTCGTGAATCTCGTCCTTCACGGCATCGAGCCGCTCCTGCCGGCCGTCCACGCCGGTCACGCGGCAGCCGTTGGCGGCCAACTGCGTGGCCAGGGCCGTGCCGAATGAACCCATGCCGAGCATGATGAACTTCTTGACCGCCTGTGCCATGTGGGTCAGCCGATGAGCGGCTCCTCCTCTGGGAATCGGGGCTGGTAGGTGCGGCGCTCGCGGGCCAGGGCGACGGCCGCCGTGATCGGGCCGAGCCGCCCCAGGAGCATGAGGGCCACGAGCACGAGCTTGCCGGGGTCGGTGAGCGTCGGCGTGATCCCGGTGGACAGGCCCACCGTGCCCAGCGCCGAGATGCACTCGAAGAGGGCCTCCAGGAACCACCGCGGCCGGGCGGAGAGGGTGCCGCTCGACTCGACGGCCAGCAGCGTTACCAGTGCGGCGATCGCCACGGCCGCGAACAGCAGCGCCGTGGCCGTCGCCCGCTCCACGGCGTTCTCGGGGATCGTGCGGCGAAAAAAATTGGCGTGCCTCCAGCCGCGAAAGTTCGACCAGGCGCTGACCACGAGCGTCATGAACGTGCTCACCTTGAAGCCGCCGCCCGTCGAGCACGGGCCCGCTCCGATTGCCATGAGGATGATCGCCAGAAACAGCGTGGCGCTCGACAGCCCGGCGTAGTCGACGGTGTTGAAGCCGGCCGTCCGACAGGTGGTGGAGTGGAAGAGGCCCATCAGCAGCTTCGTCGACAGCGGCTCACCACCGATCGCCTCGTCCCACTCGAGGGCCCAGAACGAGACGGCCCCGAAGGCCAGCAGCGCCGCGGTGCCGATGAGCATCATCTTGGACTGCGTGTGGAGCCGTTCCCAGAACCCTTCGCGGCGCCGCAGCCGCGTGCAGACGTCGATGATCACCGGAAAGCCGAGGCCGCCCACGATGATCAAGCCGCAGATCACGAGGTTGATGGAGGCCTGGCCGGCGTCCGGCATCAGGTTCTGGTCGTGGAGGGCGAAGCCGGCGTTGCAGAACGCGGACACCGCGTGGAACAGCGACCTCCAGGCAACCTGGCCGGCGGCCGCGGAGCCCCAGTCCGCCCAGAGCAACAGCACGAAGCCGCAGGCCTCGGCGACAAGCACCGTGAGGAGCACGGCCAACGTCACCCAGCGGGGATCGCGGCCCGACTTGATCCCCAGCGTCTCCGCCACGACCGCCCGCTGCCGCAAGGTCGCCTGGCCGCCCATGTGGAACGACAGGAGCGTGGTAATCGTCATGATTCCCAGCCCCCCGAGTTGGATCAGGCCCAGGATCACGGCCTGGCCAAGCGGGGAGAAGTCGTGGAGCGTGGAGCGGACGGTCAGGCCCGTCACGCAGCAGGCACTGGTGGCCGTGAACACCCCGTCCACCAGGGACACCGGCGGCCGGCCCGGCTGCCGGGCGGCCGGAAGCGTGAGAAACACGCCCCCCAGGAGGATCGTGATCACGTAGGCGGCGAACGAGACACGCGCCGGGTAACTGACGAGCGAGCCGGTGAACTGGGCCATCGACCACGGCGGCGGGTGGAAGCCCGCGGCCGGACCAGGTCCGCTCCCGCGGGGCGACGCGGCTTCAGCCGCAGCGGAAACCCGGGGGCGCGATTCCAATGGTAATTGGCGACGATCATGCCGGACAGTCGGGCGGCATCCGGCCCTTGTTTTTCCGTGAAAAAATCCTGTCGGGCAATTTGTTTGACTCGCGTGAGCGCCGCTCCATAATGGCGACGTTCGGTTCGAACAAAGCACCCGCCGCGGCCTTTCGGCCGACTCGTCAGCGGGCCGCCCACCATCCCCAGCACCCCGTAGTTTGAAGGAGTTGGTTCGTCCCAATGGCACGGATTCGCAACGTTTTCGAGATCATCGAACTGTACGGCCACGACGAGAACTTCGAGCCGCATCAGACGGAAGACTTCGCCCCCACGTCCGCCCCGGCCGGCTCGAAGCAGAAGATCGACATCCTCGCCGAACGGATCCAGCGGGGCATGCCGCTGTGGCATCCCGAGGATTCCACCGACTCGGCAACCGGCGTCCTCGTCGGCGCCTCCGACGACTGACGAGAGGCCTCCGGCCCCGTCGCCGCCTTACCGCCCTCCGCGGCCTCCCCGGCCCCGGAGGGCGGTTTCGATTTCCCTCCGAGCGGTGTCGGCCTTGAGCTTCTGCCGCTTGTCGTGGGCCTTGCGGCCCCGGCCGATGCCCAGGAGCACCTTCACACGGCCGTCCTTGAAGTACAGCTTCAGGGGCACGAGCGTCAGCCCCTTCTCGAAGGCGTGCCCCGCGAACTTCGTGATCTCGCGACGGTGGAGGAGGAGTTTCCGCGGCCGCTTGGGCTTGTGGTTGAGCTGGTTGGCCTTCTCGTACTCCGGAATGTCGCAGCCCAGGAGCCAGACCTCGCCCCCCTCCACCCGGCCGTAGGCCTCGTCGAGCGACATCCGTCCCACCCGCAGGCTCTTGACCTCGCTGCCGACCAACGCGATGCCGCACTCGAGCGTGTCGAGGATCTCATAGTCGTGCCTAGCCTTGCGATTCTCGGCCACCACCCGTTCGGCCGGCTTCTCGGCCGGTCGGGCGGCGGGCTTTTTGCCGGTCGGGCGAGTGGGCTTGGGGGTGGTCACAGGGGATGCTCGAACGTTGGGCGAGGGACGATCGACAGGGTACACTCTAACTGTCCCCGGCCGCTCTCCGCATTCCACTCCGCGCATCCTGTCCGGCCCCCTCGCGGGGCCGCGCGGACTTCCCGCCACGCGAGGTCATCTTCATGCCACCCCTCCGGCCACTCGCATGCCTTGTGTGCCTTTCGATGGCACTGGCCCTGTCGCCCGGTGCCGAGTGCCGCGGCACGGTGGTCGCCGACGACAACCACCCCGGCGTCGTCATGGGTGAAGCAAAGCCCGCCGGAGACGGCCCGGCCGTGCGGCTCGAGGGAGCCTGGATGGTTCCTTACGAGGAGACGATCCCGGGCACCGACGTCACCTTCCAGATGATCCCGGTGCCGGGTGGCACGTTTCGCATGGGCAGCCCGGCCGACGAGGCCGACCGGTCGGCCGACGAGGGGCCGGCGTTCGAGGTGAAGGTCGAACCCTTCTGGATCGGCCGCTGCGAGGTCACCTGGGCGGAATACCGGACGTACATGGCCGCCTGCGACCTCTTCAAGGGGCTCGAGGCCGCGAACCTGCGGCCGGTCAACGCGGCCAACGAAGCCGACGCCGTCACCGCCCCCTCCAACCTCTACGACCCGAGCACCACGTTCACCAACGGCGAGGATCCCGAACTGCCCGCCGTGACGATGACCCAATACGCGGCGCGGCAATACACCAAGTGGGTCAGCCGCCTCACGAACCGCTTCTACCGGCTGCCGACCGAAAGCGAGTGGGAGTATGCCTGCCGGGCCGGCAGCCAGACGCCTTGGAACAGCGGCGCCGACCCGGAGAGCCTCGACGCGGTCGCCTGGTTCGCCGACAACGCCGACGAGACGAGCCATCCGGTCGGCGGCAAGCAGCCGAACGCCTGGGGCCTCCACGACATGCACGGCAACGTCGCCGAATGGGTGCTCGATCAGTTGGCCGACGGCGGCTACGCGAAACAGGCCGCGCTGCCACAGCCGGTGACCGCGGCCGCGGCGATCGTCTGGCCCACAAAGCTCTCGCCGCGGATCGTCCGCGGCGGCGCCTACTACGACGAGGCCGATCGCCTCCGCAGCGCCGCCCGCCGCGGCTCCGAGGACGTGGCCTGG
>JBJTHX010000125.1:0-11043 GCA_046094745.1 Planctomycetia bacterium | reverse complement strand
GCAGAAAATCCGGGAGAGCGGAAAACGGGCTCGAATGAATCCCGCCCTCTCCGTTTGAATGGATGGCCCACATGCCTCGTCGAGAGCTCTCCCGGCCGCAGCAGATCGTCGACTGGCTCGTGGAGTGGGGGGCTGTTCTCGAGGAGCCGGCATCGATGACCTTGATCGGTTCAGCTGCGTTGCTGTGGCATGCCGCCGACCGAGGATTGGATGTGCCGCTGCCGGAAAATAGCATGGATGTCGATCCGGTGACCGATTCGGATGCTCTGGCATGGCTGTGCTACGACGCCCTGATCGGCAGCGAATTCGAGCGCACGCACGGCTGGCATGTGAACCTCTTGCCGATGTCAGTCCTGAAGGAGTTTCCTGAAGGCTGGGAGGCCCGCGCAGCACGTCGTACCTACGACACACTCACAGTCGTCGTGCCCTCGCCCACCGACATCCTCGCGCCGAAATTGAGGCGCAATGAACCTCGCGACCGCCAGCACGCCGAGTGGGCAAAGCAGCTCGGTATTGCCTGATAGATGCCAAAGAGCCATGAGAAGACTGCTGTATCAGGATGAGTCGCGATTGGAGTACGGCCGCCGGTTTTGGCGCGATCCCATCAAGCGTGAGCAACTGCTGCGCCATTGGCTCGACGAGCGACATCCGTATTCCGACAGGCTCCGTGAGCGTTGGCTGCCGCTGGTCGATCGTGTGCTGCGATCCCAACCCGATCACGATGACTCATTGGACGCAGCGCTCCAATCCGAGGGTGTCAGCCTGCGTGCAGTCGTCAAGGAGATTCCTCCGGTCTTTGGATCATTTTTCAAGGTCGCGGAAGCACATCCTTCGATCAGCACCCGCCAATTCGAAATCCGCCTGGGAGATTGATCCGCTCAGTCACGGCGGCCGGGATCGTGGGCATCGATGCGGGCGCCACGCTGGCCGGCGTTGGCACGGTGGCGGCGACTCTGGGCGGGGCCGGCTTCGTGGCCCCGGGCAACTCGCCGGGCATCCTCACGGCGCAGTCGGTCAATCCGACGGCGGGCGGCCCTCGGCCTCGGCCTGGCGGGCTACGCCCTCCGCCGCCGCCGCGCCGCGTAGCGGCGGGCGTCGTGGAGTGGCGGTCCGAGTGCTCTCAGCCTTCCGCCACGGGATTCCACACCCGGTCGAATCCAAGCCGGGCGTAGTCCTTGGTGTTGGCGGTGGCGAACTCCGTCACACCGTGATGAAGCAGCGTCCGCGCCAGGCGGACATCGATGATCCGCCGGAAGGTGAAGCCGGACCCGGCCGCCAGTTTCCAGACGTCGTCCATGATGGGCGCACAGTCGATGACCTGCCACGCCTGGTTCGTGCGGTAGGCCATGCACACCGTCGCCGCCTGGGCGGCCGACAGCGGCTTGGGGAAAATCCGCTTGTTCCGCAGTTTCAGGTAGAGTTCCACGAGCATCAGCTCGCAGATGGCAACGTCGCGACGCGTTGCCAGCGACCCGATGAACGCCCGGCACGGCTCATGCCACCGGGAATCCCGGTTGGCTGCGTGGACCGCCAGATTGGTGTCGAAACTCACCACGTGCGCGGCTACTCGTGGCTTGCGGCGGTCCAGTCTTCCTCGGGCAGGAGCGCCTCTCCCATGCCGAACGGGGCCGGCAACGCCCACTCCGCCGGCCGGGTGCGGCCGGGCGGGTGGTGCCGCACGATCTCCTCGAGGCCGCGACGCACCACCTCCGCGAAGCTCATCTCGTTCTCGCGGGCAAGCCGCTTGGCTTCGCGGTAGAGATGATCCGGAATCTGAACCTGCGTTTTCACCATGATGGCAATTTACCATCATGCTGGGCACGTGGCAACGGCGGTGGATCGAACGGCACCTGCCTCTTGGCCCAGGTTTCCTGGCAGGAAGGACTCGCCTGCTAGACTGACGGCTTTCCGCCAGGCCCCCTGCCCCGCCCTTCCGTTCGCCACAAAGGAGTCCCCGATGAGCCCGTTGCCGCTTCGCCTCTGCGTTCCCGCCCTCGCCGCCTGGCTGCTGGCCGCGACAACTGCCATGGCGGGTTCGCTGTTCGTCGCTCCGACGGGCAACGACGGCGGACCCGGCACCGCCGAGGCGCCGCTGGCCTCGCTCAAGACGGCCCTCCAGAAGATCGGCCCCGCCGGCGGCGGTGAGGTCGTCCTCCTCGACGGCACCTGGTCCGACCGTACCCGCGTCAGCGGCACCTTCCAGCAGCCGGTCCTGATCCGCGCCGCCAACCCCGGCAAGGCGATCCTCCAGGACTGCTTCATCAGCGGCGCCGCCAACATCGTCATCGAGGGCGTCCGCTTCGACGGCAAGGACAAGAAGAAGGTGGCCAACGTCTGCCAGGTGTCGGGCGGCAGCTACCTGACGCTGCGGAACTGCGACTTCACCCACGGCGTCGGCGGCCACGACAACGCCGACCCGCTCAAGCTCAATCAGTCGTCGCACCACGTGCTGGTGGAGAACTGCCGCCTCTACGACGGCACCGACGAGGAACTCGACATCTTGGAGAACGGCGTCCGCGACCTCGTGTTCCGCGACAACGTGTTCTACAACGACAAGGTCAAGAAGCACGAGGCGTCGGCGTCGGTGAAGTGGAGCGTGGAGCGGGTCACGTTCGCCGGCAACGTGTTCGCCAACATGAACCCCGAGGCCAGCAATGGCGGCCTGCGGTTCGGCGGCAGCGAGACGATGGAGAAGCGGCCGCACGACCTGCTCGCCCTCGACAACGTGTTCATCGGCAACGCCGGCCGCTGCGACTTCTGCCTGTGCGGGGCCACGCGGGCGCTCATCGCCGGCAACGTGTTCTTCGGCCAGAAGGGCCGCGGCGTGATCGAGGCGACCACCAATTTCCCCGACGCGAACCTCGTCAACGACGAGTTCTTCATCGTCAACAACATCATCGCCCACCCCACCGGCGGGCTGCCGACGATCTACTCCGAGCGGAACGGCGCCGTGGACAAGTTCACGATCAGCAACAACCTCTACTTCAACGGCGGGCAGCGGGTGGTGGCCAAGCAGCGGGGCGAGGCCTTCTTCGACCCGGCCGGCGAGGCGGGAGCCCAGGTGGCCGACCCGCTGTTCGTCGGTCCGCTGGCGTTCGACGGCGTGCCGAAACTCGAGTGGAAGGACGCGCTGCAGGTCCGCGACACGAGCCCCTCCCTGAAGGTCCGCGTGCCGCTCGACAAGCTCGCCCTGCCGGCCAGCCTGAAGGATCTCGCCCGTGCCTACAGGCTCGGCGAGGGCGACGACGAGTGGTATCGCCGCATCCGCCCGGCCGCCAAGGGCAAGGACAACGGCAAGGCCAAGAAGTAGGCCGCTGCGGAGCCGAGCGCCCCGCAGCCGCCGTCAGGGCTGCGGGGCGAACTCCCAGACCGTGCGGGTCGTGACCGCCCCGTGGCCGCGCTCGCCCGGTGGCTCCTTCTGCACCAGCGCGAAGAACTTGCCGCTCGCCGCCGTGAGCGGGCCGACGAAGTTCGCGCCGCCGGCCACGTCGGTCACGTCGGCCTCGTGCCGCACGGCCCCCGTGGCCACGTCGATCCAGGCGAGCCGCGGCTCCCAGACCGGCTTGCCCGCCTGGGCGGCCTGCCGCCGCAGCGGCACGACGGCCATGCCGTCGGCGCACAGGAGCGGAGGCCCGTAGAGCTGGCCGATCCCGCCGAGGCCGAGCCAGTCGCCCCGGGGCACCCGCGGCACGAGCAGCCGGGCGGCGCCGTTTCGCGGGTTCACCGCATGCAGCCCGTCGGCGGCCTCGACCACGAGCCGGCGGTCGGCCCCGGCCCCGGTGAGGCCGGCGACGGCGAGGAGCCCCGTCCACGGCTTCCGCCACAGGAGCCGGCCGTCGGCCGGATCGAGCGCGGTGAGCGCCGGCACGCCCACCTGGGCGACGAGCAGCCGGCCGTCGTCCAGGATCGGAGGCAACCGTGTCGGAGCGAGCGTGAGCCCGAGGTCAGCCGACCACGGCACCCACGGCTGCTGCCGGAACCAGACGAGCCCGCCGGCGGCGTCGCAGCAGAAGACGGCCCCGCCGGCCGTGGCGTAGAGCCGGTCGCCCACCGCGGTGAGTTCGGCGTCGCCGGGATTCGGGTTGTGGTCGCGGAGGCTCGGCCAGTCCTTGGCGAACCACGAGTCGGCCACCGGCATGAGCGGCTGCTCGAGCGTCTGCCGGCCGGTGGCCCGGTCGAACCCGGCCATGACGAGCATGTTCGACAGGCCGCCGGTGCGGATGGCGAGCACCCGCAGCTCGCCGTCGATGAGCACCGGGCTCGAGGCGATGAGGAAGGTCGCGATCGCGGCCGTCTCCCAGCCCACGCCGCCGTCGGCCAGCCGCAGCGCCGCCAGCTGCCGCCCCGCCTTGAGCGTGCGCCGCACGTAGACGTGCCTGGCGTCGAGGGCCGGCCGCGCGTCGTCGGTGACCGGCCGCACGGTGCGGCTCTCGGCGTCGACGCCCGTCCGCCACACCTGCGTGCCCTGCGCCGCGTCGATGGCCACGACCTCCGCGCGGTTCACGGCCACGAGCAGCGGGCCGGCCGGCGTGAACGTCCACGCGCGGGCCGCGAAGTCGAGCAGGCTGTGCTGGATGCGGTTGTCCCGCGGGTCGCTGATGCCGGCGGCGGTGGCGGGGGCGAACGGCCCGCCGGCCACCTCCAGCCGCGGCACGGCCTTGAACGCCGCGGCCCGCGGCGGCAGGGCGGCGGCGGGCGCGTCCACCGGCCGCCATGGATCGCCCGCGGCAGCGTTCCCACGGGCGGCGAGCAGGTCCTTTTCGACCGCCTCGGCTTCCGGCCCGGCGACCGGGCCGACCGGTGCCGCACCGCCGGCGACGGGCCCGCCGTTGAGCACCGCGGCGAACCGCGCGCCGGCCTCCAGCCGCGCGGCCTGCTCGCCGGCCCCGCACCGCAGCCCCCACCGATACCACTCGCGGCCCCGGGCGAACCGCCCCGCGGCGATCTCGCGGTCGCCCAGCCAGCCGCAGGCCGCGGCGGCCGAGGGCGTGCCGGCAAACGCGAGCGCGGCCGCGGCCATGCCGCGGGCGTCGCCCGCGGTGCGGAGCATCTGCAGCCGCAGCGCCGCCTTCGGCTCCTCTATGGCCCGCATGTGCTCGCGGAACTCGGGCTGGGCGTCGAGCAGCGCCGCCACCAGGAGCCGCGGGCTCACGGAGCGTTCGGGGTCGCCCGGCATGCCGGCGACGCCCACGTCGGGGTCGTCCGCCAGCGCCTCGCCGAGGCGCGCGAGCGCCTGCTGGGCCGCCGGCCAATCCTGCTGGTCGACCTGCTGCACGAGGTCGGCCAGGCCGTTGGCGGCTTCGATCCCGATCTCCGTGCGGTAGCCGATCGTCAGCGGCGGATCCCACGAACTCAAGCCGCCCACCCAGTAACTGATGTCCGGCGGCCGGCCCCCCTTGACGAGCGGCGCGGCGCCGAGCCGCGTGGCGATGTCGTGCAGGCACCACGAGGCCAGCGGCATGCGGCTGCGATAGTTGCCGAACACCTCCGTGAACCCGAAACTCGCCCGCATGGCCACGCGGGCATATTCCTCGACGGGGCCGGCGATCGCCAGCCGCTCGAGCCAGCGCACCTGCTGGTGCAGCGGGTCGAACCACGCACCGCCACCCACGCAGGCGGGGCTGTCGATCACCGCGCGGCGGAGCCGTTCCAGGCCCGCGAAGTCGTCGGCGGCCAGGAGCCGCTCGCCCACGAGCGCGTAGATGCCGAGGATGTTCACGGAGTTCCACCCGCCGGTGTCGCACCACAGTCGGGTGATGTCGTCGCAGATGGCGATCCGCGCTTCCAGCGGCAATTCGTCGCGAAGGGCGTAGCCGTGGAGATGGCCCAGGAGCGCCACGTCGAGCGTGGGGGCGTGCGCCTGGCGGGTGAGGCTGCGGGTGGCCACGATCGCCGCCCAGTGGTCGGCGGCCACGGCCTCCGGCTTCGCCGCCCGCACCTTTTCTTCCCAGGCGGCCGGGTCGGCCACCGCGGCATCCGGCGTGGCCTTGTCGGCGGCGGCGACGAGATCCTCCGGCACGAGCGCCGCCAGGCCGGGGTAGTCGGCCGCCGCGAGGCCCTGGAGCGTGACGCCGGCACCCGCCACGGGCGGCGCAAAGACACCCACGGCCACCGGCGGCGGGCCGTGAACCTGCTTGCCCAGTTCGGCCCAGTGGACGCCGTCACCGCTCACGGACAACACGACGCACGGCCGCGGCCCGAACCGCAGCCGAAACCAGACCGCATCGCCCTGCACCCAGGCCGCCCCCGCCCGCTTCGGATCGCCCCCTTCGAGCCGGTTCTCGGCCGCCGGCCAGAGGTCGACGAGCAGTCCCGCCGCGTCGGGCAGGCCCTTGGGCTTCACGAGGCCGGCCACGATCCACGGCTTGCCGTCCGGCCCGGCGTAGCACAGGCCCGCGCCGGACGAGCACTTCTCCAGGTGCACGATGATCTCCCGCGGCCCGCGCGGGCCCGGCGGGATCTTCCACAGCGCGGCGATCGCCGCCGCCGGCTTGTCGGCGGGCTGCGCGAGCCGCACGCTCCCGTCGGCGGCCCGCTCGAGCCGCGCCGGATCGGCCTTGCCGTTGGCCCCGCCGCCGACCACCTGCCAGTCGAGATCGGCCGGCTTCCACCGCTCGGTGGCCGCGAGCCGGCTCGCCGGCCGCGGCGGCGGCACGAACGACACCATCTCGATGCTCCCGCAGAGCATCGGGCCGTCGAAGAAAATCTCGTCCGGCGGCTCGGCCAGCGGCACCTCCACGAGCGTGATGTCGCCGCTCGAGAGAATCAGCCGGCCGTCGTGGTGGGCGAGGTCCAGGAGCGGCTGGAAGAGCCCCGGCACCACCTGGCCGAAAAATCCGGCGCCGAAGACCCGTGCGGCGGAGGAGGCGACGAGCGCCCGCGCGGCGGGCCGGGGCTCGGCGGCCCGGCGCACGGCCGTCGGGCCGGGAAACCGGCGGCCGAACAGCGGGTCGTTGAAGTCGGCCGCGAGGACGGCGCCGGAGGAGCCGCTCCAGGCGATGATCGCCGGCGGCAGTTCGGCGAGCCGCAGCCGCAGTGCCTTGCCGGGCTCCAGCGGCCGCTTGAGCCGCACGAGCCCGTCGCTCTTGGCCAGCGTGAGGTCGAGGTAGCCCTCGCCCTGGGGATTGACGTGCTTGAACACGCCGGTGCTGATCACGGCTTTCTCGCCGGCCGGCTCGACCCACCCCTTGAACTCCTCGACGGTGGGAAACTTCCAGGGATCCGGCTCCGCGAAAAAGGCGACCGCGGGGGGCTGCCGCCACGGGCCGGCGGGCGTTGCGGGCGTGGCCAGGGCGGCCGACGTCGTGGCGGCGGCACAGATCGCGAGGGACGAGATCGCGGCACGCATGGCATCTCCTCGAACGTGCGGCCGCGGGCCGCGCTTGAATCAGGGTTGGGGCACGAACTCCCAGAGCGTCCGGGCCGTGAGCCCGCCGTGGTAATTCTGCCGCGGCGGCTCCTTCTGCACCAGCGCCCAGAACCGGCCGTTGGCCGCCGTGAGCGGCCCCAGGTACACGGCGCCGCCGGCCAGATCGGCCACGTCGGCCTCGTGCCGCACGGTGGCCTTGGCCACGTCGATCCAGAGCAGCCGCGGCTGCACGACGCGCGTGCCGTTCTGCACGGCCTCCCGCCGCACGGCCACGATGGCGGTGCCGTCGGCGGTGAGGAGCGTGGCGCCGTAGAGGTGGCCGATGCCGCCGAGGCCGAGCCAGTCGCCCTGCGGCACCCGCGGCAGGAGCAGCCGCGCGGCGCCGTCGCCGGGGTCCACGGCATGGAGCCCGTCGGCGGCCTCGACCACGAGCCGGCGGTCGCGGCCCGCCCCGGTGAGGCCCACGACGGCGATCAGTTCGGGCCAGGCCTTCCGCCACAGGAGCCGGCCGTCGGCCGGGTCGAGGGCGGTGAGCGCGGGCACGCCCGTCTGGGCGACGAGCAGCCGGCCGTCGTCGACGAGCGGCGGCAGCCGTGCGGGCACGTAGTTGAGCGGCGCGTCGGCCGACGGCGCGAGCCACGGCTGCTGCCGCGCCCACTCGACGCGGCCGGCGGTGTCGCACGACACGACCGCGCCGCCGAGCGTGGCGACGAGTTGGTCGCCCGCCAGGGCCAGCGTGCCGTCGTCCGGGTGCGCATACTCGTCGTGCGTCCGCGGGTAATTGCCCCGCCACCACGGGCTCATGGCCACGAGCGGCCGCTCCATGATCTGCCGGCCCGTCGCCCGGTCGAATCCCGCGAGCACGAGCAGCGTGTCGAACGATCCGCTCCGAATCCCGAGCACCCGCAGTTCGCCGTCGGCGATCACGGGGCTCGACGTGAGCAGCAACCCGGGCGCCGGTGTCGCTTCCCAGGCCACGCCGCCGTCGGCCAGCCGCAGGGCCGCCAGCTGCCGGCCCGCCTTCACGGTCCGCCGCAGGTACGCGTGCGCGGCATCGAGCGCCGGCAGCGCCTCGGTCGTGTAGGACCACACGCCGCGGCCCTCGGGGTCGACGCCTGTCCGCCACACCTGCGTGCCCTTCGCCGGGTCGATGGCCACCACCTCGGCCCGGTTGCAGGCGAGGAGGAGCGGGCCGGCCGACGTGAACGTCCACGCACGGGCGGCGTAGTCGAGGAGGTTGTGCGAGATGCGGGCATCGCGGGGATCGATCACGCCGCCACCCCAGCCCTTGTACATGTAGGCATCGCTGAAGAGCCGGCCGCCGGCCACGTCGAGCCGCGCGGCCGGCTGGAACCCGCCGGTGCGCGGCGGCAGCGCCGCGGCCGGCACGTCCGTGGGCCGCCACGGCTCGCGCGGCACCACGCACCCGCGGGCGGCGACGAGGTCGTGTTCGAGGGCCTCGGCCTCGGCCCCGGCGAGCGGGCCGAGCGCCGCCGGGCCGGCCACGGCTCCGCCGGCGAGCACCGTCGCCAGCCGCGCCCCCGCCTCCAGCCGCCCGGCCTGCTCCGGCGCGGCGAACCGCCGGCCCCAGCGATACCACTCGCGGGCCGACGAAAACCGGCCCGCCGCGATCTCGCGGTCGCCCAGCCAGCCGCAGGCCTCGGCGGCCGAGGGCGTGCCGGCGAACGCGATCGCGGTGGCCGCCATCCCGCGGGCGTCGGCGGTGTCGCGGAGCATCCGCACGCGCAGGGCGGCCCGCGGTTCCTCCGCGACCAGCATGTGATCGCGAAACTCGGGCTCGTCGGCGAGCGTCCGCGCCACGTAAAGCCGCGGGCTGATGGAGAGTTCGCGGTCGCCCGGCTGGGCCAGCACGCCCGCGTCGGGATCCTCCGCCAGCGAGTCGCCGATCAATTGCAGCGCCCGCTGCGCCCCGGGCCAGTCGCGCTCGGAGAGCCGCTGCTGGAGATCAGACGCCCCGTTGGCCGCGTCGCGGCCCAGCGACCGCGTGGCGATCGCCAGCGGCGGCACCCACGAGTCGGTGCCGCCCTCGTGCAGCATGATCTCCGGCGGCCGGCCGCCCTTCACGAGCGGGGCCGCGTCGAGCCGCGTGGCGATGTCGAAGAGGCACCACGACGCCTGCGGCAGGCGTTCGCGAACGCCTTTGCGGCTCTGCGTGAACCCGAAACTCGCCCGCATGGCCACGCGGGCGTATTCCTCTACGGGGCCGGCGATCGCCAGCCGTTCGAGCCACCGCGCCTGCTGGTGCAGCGGGTCGAACCAGGCGTTGCCGCCCACGCACGCCGGGCTGTCGATCACCGCGCGGCGGAGCCGCTCCAGGCCCGCGAAGTCGTCGGCGGCCAGGAGCCGCTCGCCCACGAGGGCGTAGACGCCGAGGATGTCGATGCCGCTGCGGCCGTCGTCGCACCACAGCCGCGTGATGTCGTCGCAGATGGCGATCCGCGCTTCCAGCGGCAATTCATCGCGGAGCGCGTAGCGGTGGAGGACCCGCAGGAGCGGCACGTCGAGCGTGGGGTTGTGCGCCTGCCGTGCGAGGCTGCGGGTGGCCACGATCGCCGCCCAGTGGTCGGCGGCCACGGCCTCCGGCTTCGCCGCCCGCACTTTTTCTTCCCAGGCGGCGGTGTCGGCCACCGCGACGTCGGGCACGGCCTTGTCGGCGGCGGCGACGAGATCGTCTGGCACGAGCGCCGCCAGGCCCGGGAAGTCGGCCGCTGCGAGGCCCTGGAGCGTGACGCCGGCGTTCGCGACGGCCGGCGCCACGATGCCCACGGCCACCGGCGGCTGGCCGTCGATGTGCTTGCCGAGGTCGGTCCAGTGTTCGCCATCGCCGCTGACGGCGTAGACGACGCACGGCCGGGGCCCGAACCGCAGTCGAAACCACACCGCATTGCCCTGAATCCACGCCGCCCCGGCCCGCTTGGCGTCGCCCCCTTCGAGCCGGCTCTCGGCCGCCGGCCAGAGGTCGACGAGCCATCCCTTCGCGTCGGGCAGGCCCTTGGGCTTCACGAGGCCGACGGTCGTCCGTGGCTTGCCGTCCGGCCCGAAAAGGCACAGGCCCGCGCCGGGGGAGCACTTTTCCAGGTGCACGATGATCTCCCGCGGCCCGCGCGGGCCCGGCGGGTTCTTCCACAGCGCGGCGATCGCCGCCGCCGGCTTGTCGGCGGGCTGCGTGAGCCGCACGCTCCCGTCGGCGGCCCGTTCGAGCCGCTGCGGATCGGCCTTGCCGTCGGCCCCGCAGCCGACCACCTGCCAGTCGAGGTCGGCCGGCTTCCACCGCTCGGTGGCCGCGAGCCGGCTCGCGGGCCGCGGCGGCGGCACGAACGGCACCAGCTCGATGCCCCCGCAAAGCATCGCGCCGTCGAAGAGGATCTCCCGGGGCGGCTCGGCCAGCGGCACCTCCACGAGCGTCACGTCGCCGCTCGAGAGAATCAGCCGGCCGTCGTGGTGGGCGAGGTCGACAAGCGGCTGGAACCGTCCCGCCTGCCGGGCGCCGAAGAAGCCCGAGCCGAAGACCCTCGCCGCGGAACCGGCGACGAGCGCCCGCGACTCGGGCCGGGGCGTGTCTCCTGCCCGGGTGGCCGTCGAGCCGTGGAACCGGCAGCCGAAGAGGGCGGCGTCGTTATCCGCCTCGATCACGGCGCCGACGCCGACAAGGC
>JBJTHX010000124.1:0-4970 GCA_046094745.1 Planctomycetia bacterium | reverse complement strand
GCCCGAGATCGAGAAGAAGGGGACGCCCGCCTCGCCCGCCACGGCCCGGGCGAGGAGCGTCTTCCCGGTGCCCGGCGGGCCCATCAGCAGCACGCCCTTGGGCACCCGGCCGCCGAGCCGCTGGAACTTCTTCGGATCCTTGAGGAACTCGACGATCTCCTGGAGATCCTGCTTCACCTGCTCGAGCCCCGCGACGTCGGCGAACGTGACCGTCTTGTCGCCGGCGCCGTACCGCTTGGCGGGCGACTTGGAGAAGCCGCCGAGGAAGCCGGTGTTACCCAGCGGGTCGCGGGCCCGCCGCAGCGTCATCCAGAACCCGGCCATGAGCAACAGCGGCACGAGCAGGTAGAGACCGAGGAGGAAGCCCGTCGGGTCGTCGGGCGACTTGGTCGTGACCGGGATCTCGGGGTGCTCCTGCATCAGCGTGTCGAAGCCCTCGCGGAGGTAGGGGCTGAGCGAGAGTTGAAAGATCTTGGCGTTCCGCTGCCCGGGCTTCGCCTCGGCGGGAGCCGCCTTGAACTCACCCACCAGCCGCTCGCCCGTGATCTCGATCGCGGCCACGTTGCCCGCCTTCACCTGCTGGACGAACTCGTCGTAGCGGATGCCGGGGCGGCCGCCGGCCTGATCGCTCGACAGCCAGGTGGCCAGGGCGAGGGCGGCGAGAATCAGGAGGACGATCGCGGGCATTCCCAGCGGCCTGCCGAGCACGGGGGGCGTGTTCGAAGGGCCCTTGGGCCGCGGGGCGGAATCCATGTGGTCCTGGCTGGCGGGGGTGCGGATGCGGCCGGTTCGCTGCCGGCCGAGATCGGACAGTGTAATGTATGCCGGAGGTCGACCAACGGCCTGCGGCGGCGAGAAAAGCATGGATGGCAGTCAGCACGTTGCGGTGGCCCCGAACGGACGGCACGGCGTGGTGGCCGTGACCCGCCGGGACGAGCGGTTCCTCGTCATCCGCCGCGGGCCGACGCTGGTCGCGGGCGGCCGGCTCTGCTTCCCGGGCGGTCACGTCGAGCCGGGCGAGGCGGAGCCCGAGGCGGTAGTCCGCGAGTGCCGCGAGGAGTTGGCGGCCCACGTCGAGGCGGTGGAGTGCGTGTGGCGGAGCGTGACGAACTGGGGCACGTCGCTCGCCTGGTGGACCGTGACGCTGCGGGGCGAGAACGAACTCGTGCCGCACCCGGTGGAGGTCAGCGAGATCCTGTGGCTGTCGGCCCGGGAGATGCTAGATCACCCGGACGTGCTGGAAGGGAATCGGCCGTTCCTGGAGGCGGTGATGGCGGGTCGGATCCCGGTGTGACGCGGGGGGCGTTCGGGCCCTTCCGCAGGTCGACGATCCCCGTGTATGTCGTGCCCTCGGCGGGCGGCCGGCCCGGCGGCGACGGCGGTGGAGCGCCGGTGTCGAGGAGCGTGCGGAGGCGGTTGGTTGGCGCGGGAGCGGCCGGCTCGGCATGGCTTGCCGGCGCGACGGCCGGGTCGCGGACCGGCGGTCGCCCGGCGGCCACGGTCGCGTCCACGAGCCAGCCTTCGAGCACGGCCCGCTCGCGCGGTGAGAGTTCCCGCATCACGAGCGTGCGGGAGGCCGTCGTCGCGGGATGACGGGTCGAGAGCCGCATCACGAGCGGCCGCGGATCGCCGGTGGAACCGAGCAGGCTACGGAAGGTCGCCGCATTGGCGAGTGTGTCCTCGCTCGAGACCGCGCCGCGGACGTCACCCCGGTGGAACGTCGGGGCGTGGCCCTTCGGTCCGCCGTGGCAGGCGCCGGCCGCACAGCGGTTGAGCAGGAGCGGCTGCACCTCGCGGGTGAAGCGGCCGACGAGGGTCGGGGGCAGGTCGCCGGCCCGCCCCGCCGCCGCGCACATCGCGGTGAGCGCGGCCGCGATCAGCGACACCCGCGCGGGCGTGGCCATCGGCCGGCGGTGGCGAGGGGCTGTCGGCATCGCGCGGGAGGGTAGGGGGGCTCGCACCGCGACGCAAGGCGGGCTGGTTGTGGCTTCGCTGTGCCGGCCCGTACACTCCTCGTCCGTCGCAACCGCCGCCCGTCCCACCCACCTTCGGAGACCCCGCCGCCCATGGAACGCACGTTCGTGATGTTCAAGCCCGACTGCCTCGAGCGCGGCCTGCTCGGCCGGATCCTCGCGCGGTTCGAGGAGAAGGGGCTGCGGCTGGTGGCGATGAAGATGCTGCGGGTCACTCCCGCGCTCGCGAAGCAGCACTACGCCGAGCACGTGTCGAAGCCGTTCTATCCCGGGCTCGAGGAGTTCATCACGGCGTCGCCGGTCGTGGCCACGATCTTCGCGGGGCCGGAGGTGATCCGGGTGGTCCGCGAGATGCTCGGGGCGACCAGCGGCCTGAAGGCGGCCGCCGGCACGATCCGCGGCGACTATTCCGCGAGCCGGCAGATGAACCTGGTCCACGCCTCCGACTCGCCCGAGTCGGCCGCCCGCGAGATCGGCATCTACTTCAAGGCCGACGAGATCCTCTCCTGGGATCCGTCGCTGGCCTGCTGGCTCCAGGCGCCGGGCGAGGCCTGAGCCGCCCCACATGAGCACGCTCGTCTTCGGGCACCGCAACCCCGACACCGACGCCAACTGCTCGGCGATCGCCTACGCCGATCTGCTGCGGCGGACCACCCGGCCCGACGCGGTGGCCTGCTGCTGCGGCCCGCCCAACAAGCGGACGGAGCACGTGCTCGCCCGGGCGGGGCTGACCGCGCCGCGGATGGTGATGGACGTGCGGCCGCAGGTGGAGGACGTCTGCCGGCGGCAGGTGGTGACGGCCGCCTTCGGCGACTCGTTCCACGAGGCCTGGCAGCGGATGAAGGAGGGCGACCTGCGGGCGATCCCCGTGGTGGATGGCGACCGCCGCGTGCTGGGCGTGCTGTCGGTGCTCGAGTTGATGGAACTCTTCTTCCACGACGCGGCCGACGCCACGCAGGCCCGCACGGTCTCGACGAGCCTGCAGAAGATCCGCGACGTGCTTGGCGGCGACTTCCAGCACGCCATCGAGCCGGGCCGCCAGGACGAGCTGCTCGTGATGGTCGGCGCGATGAGCGCGGAGGGTTTCACGGAGCGGATGCGGAAGTTTTCGCACGAGCGGCTGATCGTCGTCTGCGGCGACCGGCCCACGATCCAGCTGCCGGCGATCGAGCAGGGCGTGCGGGCGCTGGTGGTCACGGGCGGCTTCCGGCTCTCGTCGGGGCTGGCCGACCTGGCCCGGCTGCGGGGCGTGTCGGTGATCGTGAGCCCGTTCGACACGGTGAACACGACCTTGCGGCTGAAGTCGTCGCAGTTCATTGATCCGGTGGTGGCGACGGGCGTGGTGACGGTGCCCGCCAAGGCGCCGGTGGCCGAGGCCCGGGCGGTGGCGGAGCGGTCGAGCCAGCCGGTGTTCCCGGTGGTGGGCGACGACGGCCGGCTCGTGGGTCTGGCGTTCAAGAGCGACCTGATCAGCCCGCCGAAGCCGCGGCTCGTGCTCGTGGACCACAACGAACTCGGCCAGGCCGTGGCCGGGGCCGACGAGGCGGAGATCGTGGAGGTGCTCGACCACCACCGGCTCGGCGGCGGGCTGCGGAGCACGCAGCCGATCCGGTTCGTCAACGAGCCGGTGGGCTCGACCTGCACGCTCGTGGCCCGGCAGTTCCGCGCGGCGGGCCTGGAGCCCGAGGCGGGCATCGCGCTGTGCATGGCCTCCGGGATCATCTCTGACACGCTGCACCTGAAGTCGCCCACGACCACCGACGTGGACCGCGAGATGCTCGGCTGGCTGGCGGGCCTGTGCGGCGTCGACCTCGACGCCTACGCACGGGAGTTCTTCGAGATCGGCTCGGCGCTGCGGTCGAGCCGGCCGGCGGAGGTGATCCGCGAGGACTGCAAGGAGTTCACCGAGCACGGCGTCCGATTCTCGATCTCGCAGATCGAGGAGAGCGGCTTCGACCTGTTCTGGGAGCGGAAGGATGAGCTGCGGGCGGCGCTCGAGGAGCATGCCCGGCGGCAGCGGCTCGACTTCTCGGCGCTGCTCGTCACCGACGTCGTCACCAATGGCTCGCTGCTGCTGCTCTCGCAGGAAGCGGATGCCTGGGAGGAGATCAACTATCCGCGGCTCGACCGGGGGCTCTACGAGCTCAAGGGGATCGTGAGCCGGAAGAAGCAACTCCTGCCGCTGGTGAGCCAGTTGCTGGCCGCGGCCCGGGCGTGAGGGGTTTTCGTGGCGTGCGCCACTGGAGAGCCACTCAAGAGGCGCCCAAGAGGCCTCGAGGTGCTGGTTGGCGTGGCCTTGATCACAGCCGGCCGGCGGGCGTGTCGGCGGCGAGGCGGTCGATCATGTCGTGGCAGGCGCGGTCCACCGCCTGCTGCCACTGGTGCGGGGCGAGCCCGGCGTTCATCTCCGGCCGGGCGTGGGCGAAGATCACGTCGCGGGCGCTGACGACGAGAGCCCCGAGGCCGTCGGCGTGGAAGGCGCCGCGCACGTCCGCCGCGCGGCCGCCCTGCCGGCCGAAGCCGGGCACGAGAATCCAGGCCTGCGGCATCGCGGCCCGCAGTTCGTCGAGCTGGCGCGGCCAGGTGGCGCCGACCACCGCGCCCACGGCGCCGTAGGTGCCGGCGGAGGCCGTGCGGGCGGCGAGCGCCTCGACGCCGGCGGCGACGTGCTCGTAGAGCGGCCGGCCGTCGCAGACGAGTTCCTGGAAGTCCTTGCTGCCGGGGTTCGAGGTCTTGACGAGGATGAAGATGCCGGCGCCGCGGTCGGCGGCGGTCTTCACGAAGGGCTCGATCGAGTCGAGGCCGAGGTACGGGTTGACGGTGAGGGCGTCGGCCACCCAGGGGCCCGCGAGCCAGCCGTCGGCGTAGGCCTCGGCGGTGGAGCCGATGTCGCCGCGCTTGCCGTCGGCGAGGACGAGCAGGCCGCGGGAGCGGGCGTGGGCGATCACGGCCGCGAGTGACTCCATGCCGTGGGGGCCGAGGGCCTCGAAGCAGGCG
>JBJTHX010000123.1:0-2541 GCA_046094745.1 Planctomycetia bacterium | reverse complement strand
CCGACTCCATGCACGCCCCGGCGGGGCGGTCGGAAGTCAGCAGGCGGGCGGTAGACTCACCCTTTCGGGGCGGCAGCCGATTGCAAGCGGCTGCCCTCGCGGCTCCGGTGCAGCGGTGGCTTCTGCCTTTCGCTGCCCTGCGCCTGAGCCGACCCGGCTCGATGAAAGGCAGGAAAGCATGGGCGAGGCAATCGCTCGACTGAAGCAACTCCGCAACTGTTTTGAACGAGCGAAGAAGCGGCTGGACTCCCTCCCCGAGTCCGGATTGTCGGAAGCCGGACAGCCTCACATCCAAGAGGTGGCGGAAGCCCTGCAATCGTTCGCGGCATGGTTCGGAGAACTGACGTTCGACCACTACTCACTTTTTGGCTCGGCCCGCCGCGTCCATGTTGCCTTGGCGGGTTTTGATGCCATCGCGGATTGGGTGGGGCTGCACCGGTCGCAGCAGTTCGCTGCTGACCTTTCCGAGCAAATGGCGGAGTTGGTCAAGCAAAGCGAAGACCTTGATGACACGGTGATGGCGGCATTTCTGGTCGAGAGGACTCCGAGCAGAGTGGTCTATCGAAGGGATGTATGTGTTCCCCAAGAGCAGCAAGATGCCATCGAGGACGGCATCCAATCAGTCGCATCGCTCGCAGGGCACCTTGGTGTCCGCCTGCAACGAATTGCAGTGATGGCGGTGCCTCGCCCTGCCAAGGCTGACGGCAAACAGAAAAAGCGGCGCGACCGAAAAGGTATCGGTGGCAGGAAGAAGAAGTATTCCGAGCAGTTCGTTCGCGAGGTGCTGGCTGCCCGCAGGCGAGAGGAGAGGGCTTGTCGCAAATCGAAAGACCGGCTCCCGCCGAAAAACGAATGGCTGCGGCTCTACTGTCGAAACAGGGACATCGACACTACGACGAAGTTCCCGAGCGAGAGTGAAGCAACCCCTGAGCCTTGGGATGTTCGGGCGAACCGCTTTTGGAAGGCGGCAGCGGCTCAGGTGAAGCGAGCCGGCAACTAACTGCCCACAAACTCCGCCACAAACTCCGGGCGGGCTCGCGATACGACCGCCCCGGCATCGCTTGGCATCTCGGGTCACAGCAGGCACAAACTCCGAGTTTGTGCCCTGTTTTCTGCGGCAAAGCATCTTTTCTCGCTGCCGCTCCTCGCCATGATGCCCCCATGCGACCTGCACGACGCGGGCCGCGACCAAAGGCAGAAGGAGCGAGCAGATGGTCGAGCCGGTTTCGCTGTCGAAGGAGGGCTCGGGGGCGGTCGCTGACCATCTCGACGCCTGCTTCAGTGACCCAAGCCTGAGCGGGCAGGGGTGGCATGGTTTGCAGCAGATGTGGCTCGCAGCGGCGCGGCACATCTCGGATGCAGAAGACATATGGGTGTGGTGCGACGGCAGCGGCGAGTCGCGGGAGCAGGAGGCTCGGCAGCATCTGCTCGCAGCCGCCGCGAACCTGCTCAACATCTCCGCGATGGTCGAGCATCGAGCGCGGCTGAAAAGCAGAAGACCCCCGCGAAGCCCGGGAAAAGCGAGGCATCGCGAGGGTCTTCTGTTGAGAGGCTCCGGTCGGAGTCGAACCGACGATGGCGGATTTGCAATCCGCTGCCTTAGCCACTTGGCTACGGAGCCGTATCTCGAACGGCGTTTACGCTATGGCAGTCTGGGCTGACTGGTCAAGTTTTCCTTCCTGGCAAAACGCGTCCGGAACTGCCGCCGCTGGCGGTTTTTCCGGTCATGCCTAGGCATCGGCCCGTCCCCGCCCCGGCCTTCAATCCGTTCGTTTTCCGGGCGTGCTTCGCAGCCTTTGGCCGGCCGCGAGCAGGACCGGTATAGTCTGCGACTCCCCGCCGCTTGCCCAGTTTTCCGGCCGCAACCGGCAGCCTTGAGACCCCCGGAGCCCCTCGAGCATGACCCCGCAGGCGACGTGCGACATCGGACTGATCGGCCTGGCCGTGATGGGCGAGAACCTCGCCCTCAACATCGCCAGCCGCGGCTACCCGATCGCCGTCTACAACCGCACGACGAGCGTCACCGACGCCTTCACCGCGGGCCGCGGCCGGCAGACCCATGTGGTCGGCTGCCACACGCTCGCCGACCTCGTCGCCGCCCTCAAGCCGCCCCGCAAGGTGATGATGATGGTCAAGGCGGGACCCGCCGTCGACGACCTCATCAAGACGCTCATCCCCCTGCTCTCCAAGGGAGACGTCATCATCGACGGCGGCAACACGCTCCCCTCCGACACCGACCGCCGCACCCGCGAGGTCGAGGCCGCGGGGCTGCTGTACATCGGCACCGGCGTCTCCGGTGGCGAGGAGGGCGCGCTCAAGGGGCCGAGCCTGAAGCCGGGCGGCTCGCCCGCCGCCTGGCCGCTCGTGAAGCCGATCTTCCAGGCCATTGCCGCCAAGGTAGGCCCCCAGGGCGACATCCCCTGCTGCGACTGGGTGGGCCCGCGCGGCGCCGGCAACTACGTGAAGATGGTGCACAACGGCATCGAGTACGGCGACATGCAGCTGATCTGCGAGGCCTACTGGCTGCTGAAGCACGGCGCG
>JBJTHX010000122.1:0-7222 GCA_046094745.1 Planctomycetia bacterium | reverse complement strand
AACGGCACGGGCAGGAAGGCGAGGCAGTAGGCCACGAGCCCGACGGCCGCCAGCGGCTCCTCGCCGGCAAACAGGTTCCCGGCGAGCCACTTGTCGGTGAAGCCGACGGTCAGGCCGAGGAATTGCTCGAGCAGCACGGGCAGGACGAGCAGCGCGACGGGGCGAAACGTTCCCGCGAGGCCCGTGATTCCCCGCGTCGCGACCGGATCATGGTGTGTCAGCGTTCGACTCCGTCACGCGGTCATCGGACTGGGCCGTATCGTACCGGCGTCTGAGCCCGCACCGTGAGTCGCGCACAGCGCCACCCGGGAGGCTCAGAGCTGCCCATCCCCTCGAGACGGCGTAGACGGCAAGCGCAGGCACGAAGCCGGAGCGCAGGCGTCTCCGAGCGAGCGAAGGTCAGGATGACCGTAGCGAGCGTCCGGCGAGAGGGTGTGGGCAGCCCCGAGCCGGCGCCTCCAACGGAGCCCCTGCCCCGTCAGGCGAAAAGTTCCTTGATCACCTTGCCCGAGTTGGCGATCTTCATCGGCCGGCCGTTCTTGGCCGTGAAGGTCGTCTCCAGCGAGATGCCCAGGGCCTTCAGTACGCTGGCCATCACGTCCTGCGACGTGTACGGCTCGGTGACCACCTCCTTGCCGTCGGAGCTGGTCTCACCCACGGCGACGCCGCGCTTGAAGCCGCCGCCGCCCACGACCACGCTCCAGCTGCGGGCCCAGTGATCGCGGCCGCCGCCGCCGTTGATGGTCGGCGTGCGGGAGAACTCACCCATCCACACGATCGCGGTGTCGTCGAGCATGCCACGGTCGGCCAGGTCGGCGACGAGGGCCGACATCGCCTTGTCGAGTTCCGGGAGCTTCGTGTCGGACAGCGTGGGGAAGATATTGGCGTGGTTGTCCCAGCCGCCGAGATCGACCTCCACGAAGGGCACGCCCATCTCGACCAGCCGCCGGGCCATCAGGCAGCCGCGGCCGAAGCCCGTGGTGCCGTAGCGATCCTGCACCTCCTTGGGCTCCTTCATGACCTTGAAGGCCTCCATCTGCTGGCTCGTCATCAGCTTGACGGTCTTCTGGATGACCTTCGCGTGGTCGTCGGCCGAGCCGCCCCGCTTCTCGCCGATGAACCCCTTTTCGATGGTGGAGAGCATCTCCAGTCGCTGTGCCAGGCGGGCCGGGTCGATGCCCATGTCGAGGTTGCGAACGTTGCCGTTGGAATCGACCACGAACGGCGCCCAGGTCATGCCCAGAAAGCCGGGGCCGACGCTGCCGCCGCCCACCGACACGAACGGGGGGATCTCGAGGTGTGGCACCTGGTCGGCCAGTTCGTGGGCGATCACCGAGCCGTAGCTCGGGTGCTCCACGTTCGGGTTCGGCACGTAGCCGGTGTGCATGTAGTAGCGGCCGCGGTTGTGGTCGGCCTCGCGGGTGCTCATCGACCGCACGATCGCCATGTGGTGCATCTGCTGGGCCATGAGCGGCATGTGCTCGCAGATCTGCACACCGTCCGCGGAGGTCGCGATCGGCTTGAACGGGCCACCCGTGGGCGCGCCCGGCTTGAGGTCCCAGATGTCCATTGTGCTCGGACCGCCGCCCATCCAGAGCATGATGCAGGCCTTGTGACGCTTCCGCAGATCAGAGGCGTTGGCGAGGATCGAGTTGGTGAAGGCGGTCGCCGGGGCGGCGAGTGCCGCGGCCCCCGCCAGGTGGCTCATGAAGTGGCGGCGGCTCATCCCGGCGGGCAGGACGTCGAAACTGGCCATGTCAGGGCTCCTGGTTCGGCTCGCCCCTGCCGGGCCATGACCGGCCCGGCAGACGCGGAGTCAGTGGTTGATGATGAACTCGTTCGAATTGAGCACGGCCCACCAGATGTCCTGGAGGGAGCCGACGACGTCGCCCTTGCGGGCGCCGAGGATCGCATTGGCGGTCGCCACTTCCTTGGCGGAGGGCTTGCGGGCCAAGGCAGCGAGGTACAGGGTGTCGATCTTCGCCTTCGGCGAGCCGCCGCTGGTGGCCACGGCGTCGAGGAAACCGCCCTTGCCCGTGCTCGTCGCCTGCTTGATCAGTTCGCCGTTGAACATCATGAGCACCTGCGGGATCGAGCCGTTGAAGGTCGTGGCGTCGTCCCCCTCGTCCGTGCCGAAGGCGATCACGAACTGCGACATCCACTGGTCCTTCTTCTTCGCCGCCTCCTCGCCCCGCTGGGTCTTGTCGGCCTGAGTGGCCGTGAGGAGGGACTCGTAGAGTTGCTCGGCCTGCATCTGGCGCAGGTAGAAGTGCGAAAACTTCGGCTTCTCGCCGAGCAGCGGGTCGTCCTTCGCGTTGCCGGCAGCCGTGCGACTGGAAAGCGCGTAGGGCCGCGAGAGCACGATCCAGCGGACCAGTTCCTTGAGGTCGAAGCTCTGCTCTCGGAACCGCTCGGCGAGCCCGTCGAGCAGTTCGGGGTGGGAAGGCGGATTGTGCTCGCCGAGGTCGTCCACCGGCTTGGTGAAGCCGTAGCCGAGAAAATGACCCCAGATCCGGTTGACGATCGCCTTGGGAAAAAAGGGGCTCGCCTTGATCAATTTTGCGAGTTCCTGCCGCCGGTGCACGCCGTAGGGTGTGCCGTCCTCCATCTTGCCCGGCAGGTACCCGCTCTTGGAGATCTCCGTCCCGTCGATGAAGACCGGGTAGGCCACCTTCATCAGCCCGTTCCGCAGCTCGTAGTACAGTTCAGCTTCCTCGGGATTGCCGCCCTCGCCCGGCCAGTCCTCGTCGACCAGCTCCACCCATTGGATATCCCGGGAGCCGTCGAACCGCCGCAGGGCCCTCGTCTGGCGGAAGAAGGCGTTCATCTCCCAGAACTGATTCTGCTTGCCCTTGTTGAACGGGTGGTTGTGGCACTGCGTGCACTGCACCTGCAGGCCCAGGAAGATCTGTGCCGTCTTCGCCGTGGCCTGGACGGCGTTCTCCACACCCATCTCTTCCATCTTGCCGGCGATAAAGTTGGTCGCGCCGTTGAAGCCCTCGACGTCCTTGCGGTTGGCATTCGCGCCGCTCGCCGTGACGAGTTCCTCCATGAACTGGTCGTAGGCCAGGTTCTTCGAGAAGGCCCGCCGCAGGTATTGCCGCATGCCGGAGCGGTTGACCCGTTCGTTGGCCACGTCGCGGCCGATCAGGACCGTCGTCCAGACGTCGGTCCAGTTGCGGGCGTACTCGTCGACATAGTCGTCGCCGAGCAGCCGGGTGACGAGTGCCTTCCGCTTGTCGGGCGTGCTGTCGGAGAGGAACCGCTGCAGTTCTTGCGTCGACGGAATGCGGCCGATCACGTCGAGGTGCACCCGCCGGCACCACTCTCCGTCCGCCGCCGCCGCGGATGGCTGGATGTCGGCATCCGCCCATCCGGCGGCGATCTGCTCGTTGATGAACTTGACCTGGGGGATGCCGAAGTGCTCGTCGGCGGCCGGGGCCGCCGACAGGACGGGAATGGCCAGCCACAGGCAGCCGCCGGCCAAGAGCCAGCCCAACCCGATCCGACTCATGGGAACCTCGTTGCGTGCGCGTGCCCTGTCCGTACGCACCAAGTCTATTCGCGGAGCGCGGGGCGGCCTATTCCCGGCCGGCCGGAAGGCCCTCCAGCCCCGTCCATCCGCCACGGGAGCCGGCCAGCGGCCCAGCGTCAGGTGCGGGCCGGCCGGGCCTCGACTCGGGGGGCCCGGGCCGTCGGCCCCGGCGCGCCGCCGACGAACTCCAGGAGCGCCCGCGGACCGGCATCGCCCAACCGCGGTGTCGCGAGCTTGAGGATCCGCGTGTAGCCGCCGGGCCGGTCGGCGAACCGCGGGGCGATCCGCTCGAACAGGATGCGGGCTGCCTGCTTGTCGCCGAGCAACTGGACCACCCGCCGACGGGCCTTGACCACTGGCGCCATGGCATGGGCCCACTTTCTCCACGCCTCGCTCTGCCGCCACCGCTTCCATTCGGCGGAATCACGGTCGGCCGACGACCCGAACTCCCGGGCCTGCTCGGCTGCCTCGAGGCCGTGCTTGGCGATCGTCACGCACCGCTCCACGAGCGGCCGCACCTCCTTCGCCTTGGCCAGCGTGGTGACGATCCGCCCCGCCACCTTGGGACTACCCGGCTCGCCCGCCTCCACCTCCCGCTCCGTGAGCATGAGCGCGGAAGCGAGATTCCGCAGCAGTGCCCGCTGGTGCGACGGGCTGCGGCCGAGGACGCGGCCCTTGCGACGATGACGCATGATGACGATCTCCTGTGCGTTCGATCCGGGTCGAGCGGGTGTCCGGCCGTCAGGTGCCGGCCCCCGCGGGCAGTTGCATGCCGAACTCGAGATCCAGTTCCCGAAGTTTGTCCTCGATCTCCTGGAGCGTGGCCTCGCCGAGGTTCCACATCTCGGCAACCTCGTCCCGGCTGCGGGCCACCAGGTCGCGGACGGTGCCGATGCCCTGGGCCTCGAGCGCGTGCAGCGCCCGCTGCGACAGCCCGACCTGGCCGACGAGCATGCCGAGCCGACCTTCCAGCGACGGCTTCAACGCGGCGAAGAAATCACCCCCCGCCGGCAGATTGACGGCAGGGCCGGGACGCGTGTAGCCGACGAAGGGATTGAGGTGCTTCCGCAGGATCTTCGCGGCCTCGACCAGCGCCATCTCAGGCGTAATGGTGCCGTTGGTCCAGATCTCCATCGTGAGCTTGTCGTAATTCGTCTTCTGCCCGACGCGGGTCTCCTCGACCTCGTACTTGACGCGGGTGACCGGACTGAACACCGCGTCGACCGGAATGATGCCGATCTCCTGCGAGGCCTGGCTGTGCTCGCTGGACGGCACATAGCCGCGGCCGTTCTCCACGACCATTTCCAACTCGAAGGGCACGTCGTCGGTGAGGGTGGCCAGCACGAGATCCTTGTTGACCACCTCCACGGCCTCGTCGGTCTGGACGTCGGCACCGGTGACCGGCCCCTTGGTGCTCTTCTCCACGCGGATCACACGGGTCGACTCGCTGTGGTTCTTCACGATCAGGCTCTTGACGGCGAGCACGACCTCGGTGACATCCTCGAGCACTCCCTTGATCGTGGTGAACTCGTGCAGCGTGCCGGCCAGTTTGATCTGCGTCACCGCACTGCCCTCGAGACTGGAGAGCAGCACTCGACGCAGGCTGTTGCCGACCGTCGTGCCGAAGCCGCGCTCGAAGGGTTCCGCGACGAACTTGCCGTACGTCGGGGTCAACGTCTTCTGGTCGACGATGACCGAGCCGGGCAATTCCAGGCCGCGCCAGCGGATATGCATACGGGATTCCTCCATTCAGGGCCGGCCGGGGGTCGCCCCGGTGCCGGCTCGGGGGTCGAAGATCAGGGGGCCGTCACTTAGAGCACAATTCGATGATCAGGTTGGCCTGCACGGGAATGGACACGTCGTCCGTCCCAGGCAGCCGGTCCACCCGTCCCTCGGGGATCGGGCTCTCGGACCGGGAAAGGAAATCGGGAACCTCGCGGCGACTGTCCGCCAACGCCGCATGGGCCAACTGGAGGCTCTTCGCGCGATTCTTGATCCGCACGAGGTCGCCGGCCTTGACCAGGTAACTCGGCACGTCGAGTCGGCGGCCGTTCACGGTGACGTGGCCGTGCATCACCATCTGGCGGGCGGCGGACCGCGAGGCCGCGAACCCGAGGCGGTGCACCACGTTGTCGAGCCGCCGTTCGAGGAGCGACATCAGCACCTCACCGGTATTGCCCTTGCCGCGCTCGGCCCGGGCGAAGTAGGTGCGGAACTGCCGCTCGAGCACGCCGTAGTAGTGCTTGACCTTCTGCTTCTCGCGGAGGTGCAGGCCGTAGTCGGTCGGCTTGCCGCGCCGCTTCTGCACCATGCCGGGCGGTGTCGACCGCCGCTCGAACGCGCACTTCGGCGTGTCGCAGCGACTGCCCTTGAGGAACAATTTGAGGCCGTCGCGACGGCACAGCCGGCAGACCGGCCCGGTGATGCGTCCCATGATGTGCTCTCTGCTGGATCCCTGGATGGAGTGGAAGGATGCCGCCGACTAGACCCGTCGCTTCTTCGGCGGACGGCAGCCGTTGTGCGGCAGCGGGGTGATGTCTTCGATGCTTTTGACGTTCATGCCGGCGGCCTGTAGGGCCGTGATCGCGCTCTCTCGGCCGCTGCCGGGCCCCTTGACGCGAACCTCGAGATCCTTGACGCCGAACTTCGCGGCCTTCTCGGCGGCCTGCTGGGCGGCGCACTGCCCGGCGAAAGGCGTGCCTTTCCGGCTGCCCTTGAAGCCGCACGTGCCGCCGCTGGCCCAGCAGAGCGTGTCGCCCCGCGTGTCGGTGATCGTCACCGTGGTGTTGTTGAAGCTGGCATGGATGAAGGCGATTCCCGCCGTCACCATCTTCTTCTTGGTTTTCGCGACCTTCGACATGGGATCTTTCCGTGGTGGCTCCCGGACACGCCTGACGGCGCGGCCGATTACTTGAGGTCCTTGACGCCCTTCTTGCCGGCGACCGTCTTCTTCGGCCCCTTGCGTGTACGGGCGTTGGTCCGCGTCCGCTGGCCGCGAACCGGCAGGCCACGCCGGTGCCGCAGGCCGCGGTAACTCGCGATGTCCTTGAGACGGGAGATGTTCTGGGCGACCTGCCGCCGCAACTGCCCTTCGACCGTGTAGTCCTTGTCAAGCAGGGCGGCGAGCCGAGCCAGTTCGTCCTCATGGAGGTCGCGGGCCTGGCCCAGCGGGTCGATGCCGGCCTTGTGGCACAGTTCGCGGGCGACCCGCGGACCGACGCCGTAGAGGTACTGCAACGAGAAGACGGTCCGTTTCTCGGACGGAATGTCGACGCCCATCAATCGCGGCATGGCTTGTTTCTCTCGGACCGAAGCGGACACTCGTGCTGGGGTGCGATGCGAACCACGGTGAGCCAGCAGCCCATCCGGGACCGTGACCGGCTCCATGGTCCGCGGCGGGCACCCGCCGCCCCGGACCACCCTCGTCCCCTCGTCACCCTGCCGTTGCTTGTGACGGGGATCGGCGCACACCACGAAGACGACGCCGCGTCGCCGAACGATCTTGCACTTCTCGCACATCCGGCGGACGCTGGCGCGAACCTTCATGGAAGACAAGGCCGTGGCGGCGAACGGCCACGCTTTCGAGGAACACGGGGGATTCAGGCGAATCACAAACTATATGGTCCTCGCGGCCCGGTCACAAGGGGGTGGTCGACGGACCGGCGGCCCGAGCCGATCCTGGCCTGC
>JBJTHX010000121.1:0-4149 GCA_046094745.1 Planctomycetia bacterium | reverse complement strand
GCCGAGGCCGTGGAGGCGATCGTTGGCGAGGCGGAACGCCGGGCGGCGCTCGCGGAGGTCGCGGCGGCGGAGGAACGCCGGAAGCAGCGGGAACTCGATCGGATCGCGAAGGCGACGGCAGACGCCGATGCAGCCGACGCGCTCGCGGCCAGTCAGTCGGCTGCGGAGGGGTTGTCCGCCGGTGCCGCCGATGCGTCGGCGCCGTCGGGTGACGGGACGTGACGGGCGTGGTCAGATGGTGGTTTTCGGTGGGCGGTGGGGGTGATGGGAGCTCGATGCTGCGGTGGCAGGTGGTGTCCGTGACAGGCCGACAGTGGTCGGCCGAGAGAGGGATGCGTGGCAGTTCGGATTTACACGCTCGCGAAGGAACTCAAGATCGACAGCAAAGAGCTGGTCGATCTGTGCACCCGCGCCGGCATCCAGGACAAGGGCTCCGCGCTCGCGAGCATGACCGACGAGGAGGTCGCGAAGCTCAAGGAGTTCCTTGCCGGTCGGTCGAAGCTGGCTGAGAAGGCCCCCGTCGCGAAGCCGCCGGTCGCGCCGACGCGTCCGGCCGCTGGCGCCCCGCTGCGGCGGGAGGACTACATCGCGCCGGCCGGGGTCGCGCAGCAGGGCAAGCCCGCCGAGGTCCAGCCGACCGAGCCCAAGCCGCGGCCGACGGTGCGTCCGGGCGGATCGGCCACCAAGCCCGTTCCGCGACCGGCATTCAAGTTGGCCCCGCTGCCGGCCGCCGGGCGGGCCGTCACCCCGCAGCGGCCCATCGGCTCCCAGGAGCCGGCCGCCCAGAAGCCCGACGTCAAGCTTCCGCTCGACGCGATCCGCAGCGCGAAGACCGGCGGCGCCAAGCCGCTCGCCGACCACATGCGGAAGCATGAGCAGCAGCGGCAGGGCGAAGGCCCGCGGCCGCGTCCCGGCGGCCTCTTGCGGGGCGGTGCCGGCCTGGCCCCGATCCCGCCGCTCATGGAGCCCGGGGTCCGCCCGCGGCGGCAGCCTGGCAAGGCCGGCGGCCAGTCCGACGACGTGCTCGGCGGCCGGGAGCAGCGGCAACTCAATCGCAAGAAGACGCCCGACACCCGCGGGGGCGACGACGACTACGGCGGCCGCCGCCGCCGGTCGGCGCGGCCGCGGAAGGGGGCGACCGCCTCGACGGCGGCGCCGCGGAAGACCAACGCCACGATCCAGGTCCCCTGCACCGTGCGGGCTTTCTCCGAGGCGATCGGCCTGCCCGCCAGCGAGGTGCTCAAGAAGCTCCTGGCCTTCGGCATGGACTCGATCCCCGGCATGGCTTCGATGCTGGATCGCGACACGGTCGAACTGCTGGCCGCCGAACTCGGCGTGCAGCTCGACTTGAAGACCGCCGAAGACCTCGAAAAGGAACTGCTCGCCGGCTTCGACGCCGTCGACGAGGACCCGGCCGCCCGGCTGCCGCGGGCGCCGGTCGTGACCTTCCTCGGCCACGTCGACCACGGCAAGACGTCGCTGCTGGACAAGATCCTGGGAATTGACGTCGCCTCCCGCGAGAGCGGCGGCATCACCCAGCACATTCGCGCCTACTCGGTCAAGCACAAGGCTGGCGTGGCCGAAGGAGCTCCCGGCCGCGCCGTGACATTCGTCGATACGCCGGGCCACGAGGCCTTCACCCAGATGCGGGCCCGGGGGGCCAACGTGACCGACTGCGCGGTGATCGTCGTCGCCGCCGATGACGGCGTCATGCCGCAGACCGAGGAGGCCATCAGCCACGCCCGGGCCGCCGGGGTGCCGATCGTCGTGGCCATCAACAAGATGGACCTGCCCGGTGCCGATGCGGAGCGGGTATACCAGCAACTGGCGGCCAACGAACTCCTGCCGACCGAGTGGGGCGGTGAGACCGAGGTGGTCAAGACCAGCGCCGCGACCGGCGCGGGCATCGACTCGCTGCTCGACACGCTGTTGACGATCGCCGAATTGCACGACCTGCGGGCGAACCCCGAGCGGGCGGCGGCGGGCGTCTGCCTGGACGCCTCGATCCACGAGGGCCGCGGTGTCGTGGCCTGCCTGCTCGTGCAGAAGGGCACGCTGAAGGTGGGAGATGCCGTCGTGTGCGGGGAGGCGAGCGGCCACGTCAAGTCGATGTCCGACACCCTCAGCCGTCGCCGGATGACGGAGGCGGCGCCGGCCGTGCCGGTGTTCGTGACCGGGCTCGACGTCGCCCCGGGGGCGGGCGAGCGGTTCCAGGTCGTCGAGTCGATCGCCATGGCCCGCGAGGTCGCCGCCAAGCGGACCGGCATCCGCCGACAGAGCAACCTGGCCAGCGCCCCGGTGCACGTCACGCTGGAGAACCTGGCCGACCGGCTCGGCTCCGAAAAGGCCCCGACCCTCAACCTGATTCTCCGCGCCGACCAGCGGGGCTCGATCGAGGCGATCCTCAAGGAACTGCAGAAACTCGAACACCCCGAGGTGAAGATCCGCGTGCTGCAGTCGACCGTCGGCGGCATCACGGAGGCCGACGTCCAATTGGCCGACGCCTCCGACGCGGTGATCATCGGCTTCAACGTGGTGCCGGACGAGCGGGCCCGGTCGTTGGCCGAGGACCGGGGCGTGCAGGTGCGGCGGTACGACATCATCTACCAGGTCACCGACGACCTCCGGAAGGCCCTCGAGGGCATGCTCGCGCCGGAAAAGAAGGAGACCGACCTCGGCCGCGCCGTCGTGCAGCGCACCTTCAGCATCAGCCGCCTCGGCGTGATCGCCGGCTGCCGGGTGATCGCCGGCATCATCGCCCGCAACGCGCGGCTGCGAGTGATCCGCGACAGCCGCGTGATCGGCGAGTACGGCATCGAGTCCCTCAAGCGTGAGAAGGACGACGCCCGTGAGGTGCGGGACGGCCTCGAGTGCGGCATCAAGCTGGCCGGCTTCAATGACGTCAAGGAGGGCGACATCCTCGAGTGCTACCGGATCGAGGAAGTCGCACGCACGCTCTCGTGAGTTCCCGACGACTTCTCAAGGCGGCCGAGGCGGTCCGCGAGGTGGTCAGCATGGCCATCCTCACGCAGGTCCGCGATCCGCGGGTCAAGGACGTCACGGTCACCCGCGTCGAGATGGCGCCGGACATGCGTTCCGCCACCGTGCATGTCTCCGTGATGGGCAGTCCCTCCGACGAGCAGTTGGCGCTGCGCGGCCTGGCCCGCTCGGCAGGCTTCCTGCAGGCGCAGATCGCGGAGAAGATCGAGACTCGATACACGCCGCGGCTGCGGTTCGAGATCGACCACGGGGTGAAGCACTCGCTCGAGATCGCTCGGGTCCTCGGCCAGGTGCTCCCCGCCGCCGCGAACGACACGGCCGACACGGAACCCGAGGAGGATGCATGACCGCAGCGAAGCGCAACGATCGCCGGCAGACGAAACCCGCTGCCAAGCCCGCCAAACTCACCAAGCCGGCGAAGCCCAAGGCCGGCCAGGCCAAGCGGCCCGACGCCGCCAAGCCGACGGCGAAGCCGGCCCCCGAGCCGAAGCCACCCGTGGAGAAGACGCCGCCGCGGGGCCAGTTGCTGCCCCGCCTCGCCAAGGCGCTGCGGGCGAACTACAAGCCGTTCCCGCCCAACACCTCCCGGCCGTTGCTCGAGCAGGTGCTCTTCGCCTGCTGCCTGGAGAATGCCCGCCCGGAGGCGGCCGGGAAGGCGCTGGCGCGGCTGTTGGGCCAGTCGTTCGACCTCAACGAGGTGCGGGTGACCACCGTCGCCGAACTCTCCGAGAGCCTCCAGGACCTGCCCGACCCCGCCCGGGCCGCGCTCTCGTTGCGCCGGGCGCTGCAGAGCGTGTTCGAGTCGACCTACAACTTCTCCCTCGAGCATGCGAAGAAGCACTCGCTCGCCCACGGCCTGAAGACGCTCGAGCACCTGCACGGCGTGCCCCCGTTCGTCGTGCACTACGTGGCCTCGACGGCCCTCGGCGGCCACCTGATCCCGCTGGACCGTGGCGCCCTGGCCGGCCTCTACTTGACGGGCCTGATCACCCGGCAGGAATACGATTCCGGCAAGGTGCCCGGGCTCGAACGGCTGATCCCGAAGAAGTCGGGCGTGGAGTTCTCCGCCCTGCTCCACCAGTTCGGCGTCGACTGTCTCTCCAACCTACACGGCACGACGGTGAAGAAGATCGTGCAGGCGGTGAACGC
>JBJTHX010000120.1:0-2584 GCA_046094745.1 Planctomycetia bacterium | reverse complement strand
CCGCCTGCTCGACCGCAAGGACGTGGACGCCGTGGTGGTCGTCACGCCCGACCATTGGCACGCGCCGATGACGCTGCTCGCGGCCGCCGCCGGCAAGGACATCTACTGCGAGAAGCCCGTCAGCCACAACCCGCGCGAGGGCGAGTTGATGATCGAGGCCCAGCGGAAGCACGGTGTGGTCGTGCAGATCGGCACGCAGCGGCGAAGCATGCGGGGGGTGCGGGAGGCGATCGACCTGCTCCGGCAGGGCGCGATCGGCAAGGTGCTCCACGCCCGCTGTTGGTACGGCAACCGTCGCGGGCCGATGGGCCGGGGCAGGAAGGTGCCGGTGCCGGCGGGGCTCGACTGGGAACTGTGGCAGGGCCCGGCGCCCGAGCGGGAGTATCTGGACAACATCGTGCACTACAACTGGCATTGGCTCTGGCACTGGGGTGGCGGTGAGATGGCCAACAACGGCCCCCACATGCTCGACGTCTGCCGCTGGGGCCTGGGCGTGGACTACCCCGTGCGGGTCACGGCGATGGGCGGCCGGCTCCGCTACGACGACGACCAGCAGACGCCCGACACGCTCGACGCCGTGTTCGACTTCGGCGATCGATCGATCGCCTGGGAACTGCAGAGTTGGTCTTCCCGTGGCCGCGACGGCGGCTCGACCGGGGCCGATTTCCTCGGCGAGACCGGCTCCATCGCCGTTGACCTCACGGGCTCATACACGGTGTTCGACGAGAAGGGCAAGGCGGTGCCGCAGAAGGAGATGGAGGCGGGCCCGCCGGTGCCGGCGCCGCACATGGCGAACTTCGCCGCCTGCATCCGCGACGGCGGCAAGCCGAATGCCGACGTCGTCGACGGCCACAAGAGCACGCTCCTGTGCCATCTGGCGAACATCGCCTACCGCACCGGCCTGGTGCTCGAGTGCGACCCGGCGACGGGCAAGCCGAAAAACGCCCCGGCTGCCGACGCCCTGTGGAGCCGCGAGTATCGCCCCGGCTGGGCGCCTGTGGTGTGAGCGAGGCCGCGTCGGGATAGCCCCGCGGACTTCAGGCCCACGGGTCGCGCTGCACGGGCACGAGCAGGCGGTTGGCGGCGTCGTGGCCGACGAACTGCTCGGCCTCGGCATCCCAGGCGGCCTTCGTCGGGCCGGAGGTGGGAAAGAGCCGGATCAGCGCGTTGGCGGCGTGGCACAGCAGCGCCGAGGCGTGGCCGATCTCGACCGGCGCGACGGGATCCTGTCGGCTGCGCACGCACTCGACGAAGTTCGCGAGGTGCAGCGTGTGCGGGTCGCGGCCGGCGGCGGTCCGTTCGGGAAGGCCGGCGAGCAGCGCGGGGTCCGAGGCGGTGGTGCCCTTGTAGCCCGTCTGCAGCCAGCCGTCGGAACCCTCGAACCGGGTCTGCACCGTCTCGGGTCCGCTCTCGCAGACGAGTTCGACCCCGCCGGGATAGCGGCACTGGACGCGGGTCTCGGTCGCCGTGTTGAACAGGCTGCCCGCCGGGAGGAACGTCGCCGCCAGGCACTCGACATCCAGCGGCCCGCCCGTGTCGAGGCCCATGCCCCAGTGGGCCATGTCGTTGCAGTGGGCCCCGAAGTTCGTGATCTGCCCGCCCGAGTAGTCGTAGTTGAAGCGGAAGCGGTAGAGGCAGCGGTCCGCGTGGTAGGGCTGGTCGGGCGCCGGGCCGAGCCACGCCCGGTAGTCCAGGGAGTCGGGCACCGGCATCGGCTGCCAGCCTGGGCCTGGGCCGACCTTGTTGTTGACACCGACCTTCGTCACCACCCGCCGGAGCGTGCCGATCCTGCCGTCCTTCACCGCCTCGCAGACGAAGCGGCTGACGGGGTTGGAGCGTTCCTGGCTGCCGGTCTGCAGGATGCGTTTGCCGCGGCGCACCGCCTCGATCATCCGCCGGCCCTCGGCCGCGGCGAACGTCAGCGGCTTCTCGCAGTAGATGTCCTTGCCGGCGGCGGCCGCGAGCAGCGTCATCGGCGCGTGCCAATGGTCGGGCGTGACGACCACCACGGCGTCCACGTCCTTGCGGTCGAGCAGGCGGCGGAAGTCGGCGTAGGCCTCGCACCCCGCGGGCCGGCCCTTGCCCCCCGCCTCCTTGTTCACGAGTACGGCTGCGGGCTCGCGGCCGTAAAAGTGGTCGGGCTCCTTGTAGCCGGTGCTGCCCCGGTTGATGTCGCACACGGCGACCACGTCACCGAGGTCGGCCGCCAGCACCCGCTTGAGGAGGCCCATGCCCTGGTTGCCGGTGCCGATGAACCCGATCCGCACCCGCTCCGCCGGCGTGGCCCCGCGGCCGAGGCCGGGCAGGAAGGCCGGGGCCGCGATCGCGGCCCCGGCGGCGAGGAATCGTCGGCGGCTCGGCATCGGTGCGGATCCGCGTGGGATCAGGGGCCTTCAATCACGAAGCGGAGGGCACGGGAGTCGAACCCGCAACCGGTTTCCCGGCACGACATTTCCAGTGTCGCCGCTAGCCATTCGCTTACCCTCCACAACGCGGTTGTTCGTCCATCCCACCGCTGCCCCACCGCGAACCGGCTCGGGGACGTGTGTGGCGGTCGTCGAACCGCGTCGGCGAAGCCGGATTG
>JBJTHX010000119.1:0-4707 GCA_046094745.1 Planctomycetia bacterium | reverse complement strand
CGTCTACCGCTACGAGCAGTCGGGCGAGCTCGGGGGCATGACGCGAGTCCGCGGGTTCACCCAGGACGACGCCCACATCTTCTGCACGCCCGAGCAGGTCGAGCAGGAGGTCGAGGGCTGCATCGACTTCACGCTCAAGGTGCTCTCGAGCCTCGCCTTCGACAACTTCCGCGTCCGCCTGGGGTTCCGCGACCCGACGAGCGATAAGTATGTGGGCCCGCCGGAGCGGTGGGCGGAGGCCGAGGCGGCGATCGAGCGGGTGGCCCGGCGGATGAACCTGCCGGGCTGCGAGCCCGAGCCCGGGGAGGCCGCCTTCTACGGCCCGAAGATCGACTTCGTGATCCACGACTCGCTGGGCCGCGAGTGGCAGCTGGGCACCGTGCAGCTCGACTACAACCTGCCGAGCGCCGAGCGGTTCGACTGCGAGTACATCGGCGCCGACAACGCCAAGCACCGGCCCGTGATGATCCACCGGGCGCCGCTGGGGAGCCTGGAGCGGTTCGTGGGCGTGCTCATCGAGCACTTCGCCGGGGCCTTCCCCCTGTGGCTGGCTCCCGAGCAGGTCCGCGTGATCCCGGTGAGCGAGAAGAGCGAGGCCTATGCCCGGCAGGTGAAGGCCCGGCTCGAGGCGGCGGGCTTGCGGACGGGAATCGACCTGGCCGCCGAGAAGCTCGGCGCGAAGATCCGCACCGCGCAGCTGGAGCTCATTCCGATGATGGTCGTCTGCGGGCCGCGGGACGAGGCGGCCGGCACGGTGAGCCTCCGCGACCGCGTCGACGGCGATCTGGGCGCGATGAGCCTCGAGGCCGCCGTCGAGCGGCTCCGCGACGAGAACGCCCGCCGCGCCGTGCGGCACAAGCCCAAGCCGCTGGCCGTGGCGGCGGCACCCGCCGCCGGCGCCGAGTACTGATCGCGATGCCGCGGTTCGCCCTCCTCGAGCACACCGGCGCCCCGGACGACCCGGCCGGTCTCCACTACGACCTGCTCGTCGAATCGGGGGCCGCCTGCCGCACCTGGCGGCTGGCAGCGGTGCCGCGGCCCGACGGCCCGGCCGTGGCCGCCGTCGAACTGGCGGCCCACCGCCTGGCCTGGCTCGACCACGAGGCCGGGCCCGTGTCCGGCGGCCGGGGCTTCGCCCGCCGGATCGACGGCGGGTCGTGCGACCTGGTGGAGCCGGCGGCGGCGGTCGCGCTGGCCGTCGACGGCCGCGTGCTCCGCGGCCGACTGGCCCTCGTGCCAACGGCGACCGGCTGGGAAGTCCGCCTCGCTGCCGCGGGCGTATGATGGTCCCCGCTGTCGCCCGCCCTCCCCGGAGATCGCGTTCATGAAGCCCCGCGAAGTGCTCGCGCTGTGCCGCGAGAAGGAAGTCAAGGCCGTCGACCTGCGGTTCACGGATTTCCTGGGGGCCTGGCAGCACTTCACGATCCCCGTGGCCAAGCTCGAGGAGGACACCTTCACCGACGGCCTGGGGTTCGACGGCTCGAGCATCCGCGGCTGGCAGGCGATCAACGAGAGCGACATGCTGCTCGTGCCCGTACCCACGACGGCGTTCGTCGACCCGTTCGCCTCGATCCCCACCCTGGTGATGATCTGCATGGTGCAGGACCCGATCACCCGCGAGGACTATTCCCGCGACCCGCGGAACATCGCCCGCAAGGCCGTCAACTACCTGAAGAGCACCGGCATCGCCGACACCTGCTTCATCGGTCCCGAGGCGGAGTTCTTCGTGTTCGATGACGTGCGGTTCGACCAGACGGCCCACGAGGGCTATTTCCACCTCGACTCGTCCGAGGCGGAGTGGAACCGCGGCCGCGCGGAGGGGCCGAACCTGGGCTACAAGCTGCGGCACAAGGAGGGCTACTTTCCCTGCCCGCCGGCCGACCAGCTCATGGACCTGCGGAACGAGATGATGCAGACCATGATCCACTGCGGGATCGACGTCGAGGCCCAGCACCACGAGGTGGCGACGGCGGGGCAGTGCGAGATCGACATGCGGTTCCAGGAACTCGTCCGCATGGCCGACCAGATGTGCCTCTACAAGTACATCGTGCGGAACGTCGCCCGCCGGCACGGCAAGACCGCGACCTTCATGCCCAAGCCGATCTACGGCGACAACGGCTCGGGCATGCACACGCACATCTCGCTGTGGAAGGAGGGACAGCCCTTGTTCGCCGGCACGGGCTATGCCGGCCTCTCCGAGATGGCGCTGCATGCGATCGGCGGCATCCTCCGCCACGCCCCGGCGATCCTGGCGATCTCGAATCCCACGACCAACAGCTACAAGCGGCTCGTGCCGGGCTACGAGGCGCCGGTGAACCTGGCCTACTCGCAGCGGAACCGCTCGGCCAGTTGCCGGATCCCGATGTACTCGGCGAGCCCGAAGACGAAGCGGATCGAGTTCCGCTGCCCCGACCCGACCTGCAACCCCTACCTCTCCTTCGCCGCGATCCTGCTGGCGGCGATCGACGGCATCCAGAACAAGTTCCACCCCGGCGAGCCGCTCGACCGCGACATCTACGACATGCCTCCGGAGGAACTTGCCGGCGTGCCCAAGGCACCGGGCTCGCTCGACGAGGCTCTCGACGCCCTGGAGCGGGACGCCGACTTCCTTCTCCGCGGCGACGTGTTCACGGAGGACGTGATCGCCACCTGGCTGAAGTGGAAGCGGGAGCGGGAGATCGCGCCGATGCGGCTGCGGCCGCACCCGTATGAATTCTGCCTGTATTACGACGCGTGACCGGCGGGCGGTGCCGGCCGGGCGCGGGTCGCCGCATCGCCGCACGATTCGTGCTTGACGCCCGTGCCGCCGTGGTTCACCGTTACGACATGCCCAGCGGCCTGCCCCGCGTCGTCATCGACCTGGAGAAACTCCGGCACATCAACTGCGGGCTTGGCCGCTTCGCGCTGCACCTGGCCGAGGAAACGCTGCGGCTCGCCCCCGGCCGCTTCCGCCCGGTGTTCTTCCTGCCCGCCGGCGCCGAGGTGCACCTGCCCGCCGACGGGTACGACCGGATGCCGGTGGCCTTCTGGAAGAAGGAACGGCTGGCCCGGCTGGTGCGGCCCGTCGTTCGTCCGTTCCTGCCGCCGCCGGACGTGGACCTGTGGCACGTCACGAATCAGAGTTCGAAGTATCTGCCGCTGGATCCACGGATTCCGGTCGTCCTCACGATCCACGACCTGACGTTTCTCCACGAGGCCCCGCCGGAGGGCCGCGAAGGGGAGATCGACCGGAAGCTCGCCGCGATCCGCCGCAAGGCCCGCCGGGCCGCGGCCATCGTCACCGACTCGCAGTGGGTGGCCGACGACGTCCGCCGGCACGTGCCGCTCGACGGCCGGCCCGTGCACGTCGTGCCGCTGGGCATCGCACCGCCGAACCCCGTCGCGGCCGCCAGGCCCGCCTACGTACCGGAGGGACGATTCCTGTTGTCCATCGGCAACAGCCTGCGGCACAAGAACTTCCACGTCCTCTTCGATCTCCTCGAGCGGTTGCCCGACGAGCGGTTGGTGATCGCCGGCAAGAAGAAGACGCCCTATGGGGAGTTTCTCGAGCGCGAGGTGGCCCGGCGCGGCCTGACGGGTCGGGTGGCCATGCCCGGCGAGGTCTCCGACACCGACCGGCAATGGCTCTATGAGCACTGCGAGGCGTTCCTGTTTCCGTCACTGACCGAGGGCTTCGGCCTGCCGGTGCTCGAGGCGATGCAGTGCGGCCGGCCCGTGTTCGTCTCCCGCGCGACGAGCCTGCCGGAGATCGCCGGCGAGCACGGCTTCTACTTTGACTCCTACGACGCCGCCGCGATGGCGGCCGTGCTCGCCGACGGGCTGCGCCGCTTCCGCGCTGACCGTGATGCGGCGGAGCGACTGAAGCGGCATGCCGCCGGGTTTTCCTGGGCCGCGATGGCCGAAGGCTACGCCCGCGTCTACGAGCAGGTGATCCGGGGGAGATAGGCGGTTTGGCCGGGTGAACCGCCGTTCCGCCGGCGGGGCGATCCTGCTAGTTTCGCCCGTCGCGGTGGCAGCTCGATCCGGCCACCGCCGTCGCGCGAGAGACCTCGATGATGACCGTGCTGCGTTGGCTCAAGGCACTCCTCCCCTCGAGGCCGGCCGCGGGCGTGCCCGCGCCACCGAGCCCGCCACCGGCACCGGAGCCGCCGCCGATCCGCGTGCAGCTCTTCCCACGGCTCTATCCCGAGTTCTTTCGCGACCGCGGGCCGGCGGCCCCCGAGGGCACGGGGCTCACCTCCCAGGTCTGCCGGTTCGGCACGCTCGATTCGCCGGCCTTCCGCGCGTGGATCGCGCGGCTCGGCGACACCTGGGACGCCCACCGCAAGAAGTGGGAACTCGCCTACATCTGCCAGGTGCTCGCGGAGCGGGGCCTGCTCGCCGCCGGCCGGCAGGGGCTCGGGTTCGCCGTCGGCGCGGAGAAACTCCCCGCCTTCCTCGCGGCCCACGGCTGCCGGATCACCGCCACCGACCTCCCCGCCGAGGACGAGCGCAACCGGGCCTGGGCGGCCACGGGGCAGTGGGTGGGCGACCTCGACGCCCTCAACGCCCACGGCCTGTGCCCGGCCGAAGCGTTCCGCGAACGGGTGCGGTACCGGCCGGTCGACATGAACGACATTCCCGCCGACCTCCGCGGCTACGACTTCACCTGGTCGACCTGCTCCTTCGAGCACTGCGGCAGCGTGGAACTCGGCCTGCGGTTCCTGG
>JBJTHX010000118.1:0-4204 GCA_046094745.1 Planctomycetia bacterium | reverse complement strand
GTGCCGATCTCGAAGCGGCGGCCAAGCCGCTTCTGCCACGCCGAAAGCTGGTCGCGCTGGCACTGCCGGAAGGGCGGGCGATCGAAGAAGCCGTCCGCGGCGAAACCCGGCTCCGCCCGGGCCAGCCGCGCCGCGTAGGCGGGGCCCACGAGCTGCCCGGGCTTCAGCGGCGGGGCGAAGAGCGGGGAGGCGAAGTAGGGCTCCTTGGTCGGGCCGTGCAGCCGCAGCGACTGCAGCACGGCGGGGATGGCGACGGCGCCGATGCCCGACTGGCCGATGAAGGCCAGCCGCAGCTCACCCGGCCGCCACGAGGCGTAGACCACGCGGCCGGCCCCGAGCCACAGGCCGAAGACCAGCGCGCCCATGAGCGACGCCATGAACAGCCCGCCCTTCAGCCGCCGACCCTGGTAGAGCTGGCCGAGTCCCGGCACGAGCCATGAGAGACCGGCGGCCAGGAACGGGTTCTTCAGGTCGATGGCCGACCCGTCGTCGGGCGAAATCGCGATCAGTCTTCGCGAGGCCTCCTGCCGTCCCATCGCCCAAAACCTCCGCAACCACTCTTACCGCCGTTGATCGCCGGAGTGTAGGCGATCCGCGGGCCCGGCCATAGCGGCCCGGGCCGGCCGCGGCGGTTTCGGCGGCACACGGTTCCTGCTACCATCCGCAGAACCCGCCAACTCGGGGCGGGTTGCCCGTGACACCCGACGGACCCGCCCAGCCCATGCGCTCGCTCCCCCGACGAGTCTGGTTCGCAGCCGCGGCAATCGCCATCGCCGGCTGCTCGTCCGGAAAGAAGAAGACGACGACGCGGTCCACGAAAAAGTCGGGGCCGACCAACCGCCTGCCCTCGGCCAAGAACGCCGAGGCCTGGAACCGCAAGCACCGTCCCCAGGGGCCGCAGACGTTCGGCAACCTGCTCGCCGCCGACGAATGGATCACGGACCTCGACAGCAAGGAGCCGAAGACCCGGCTCACGGCCGCCAAGCAACTCGGCAACATGGGCAAAAACGCAAAGTCGGCGCTCTCGAAGCTCGAGAAACTGACCAGCGACCCGGACCCCGAAGTCGCCAAGGCGGTCAAGCAGGCGATCACCGCGATCAATAAATAGCGGTCAGCCCCACAGGCGACGAACGACCCGCACCTGCGGTGCCGCGGCGGCGGGCGGCTCGGCATCCGCTTCCGGCGCGGGCTCCCGAGTCCAGGCGGCCGTATCGGGCGCCAGTTCCCGCCAGGCCCGCTCGATCGTGGCGGCATCGACCGTGCCGAGGCCGTCGCCGGCGGCCGCCACCACCGCCAGGCTCGCCAGGCGGCAGACGACGCGGGGCACGCCGGCGGCGAACCGCGCGAGCGTGGCCGCCGTGCCGGCGGCGAACAGGCCGGGATCGAGGCCGGCCCGTCCGAGCGCGTGCGCGAGGAAGCCCTCGACCTCCTCCGTTCCCCAGGGGCCGAGTTCGATCCGCACCGTCTCCCGCTGCCGGATCGCCGCGGGGATCAGCCCGACGCCCTGCGGCAGCGCCGTGGCGACGAGGACGAGCCGCCCGAACCGCGGCTCGCCGGCCGCGGCGAGCCGGGCGATGCCGGCGAGCGCATCGGCAGGCCCCCGGTCGAGATCGTCGAAGACGAGCACCGTCGTCCGCTCCATGAGGGCGTTCTCGCGGAGCCGGTTCTCGAGTTTCTGCCAGGGCCGTAGCGGCTCGGCCCGGCTCGCCGCGTCGAGCGGCAGCCGGTCGAGCAGCAAGTCGATCCAGTCGCCCTCGGGCAGGCCGCCGAGCGACAGCACCGCCCCCTCGGCCCCCCGCCCCGCGAGCCGGCGGCCGGCCGCGGCGAGCAGGTGGCTCTTGCCCATCCCGGCATCGCCGACGACGAGGCCGCAGCGGCCCCGCTGCTCGACGAGCCACTCCAGCCGTGCCAGCGCCTCTTCCTGCGGCTGGCCGACGTGGACGGCCGCCGGGTCGAGCGAACCGGCGAGTGCCCGGGCGGCGGCGGTGGAAAACTCGCGTACCATGAGGGGGCGGAGTGTAGCGATCCCCGCCCGTCAGGTCAGGAGGGAATTGCCCGGCGTTTCCCGCCGCGCCGCCGTGCCAAAAGTCCCATGAGCGAACGCTTCTTTCTCGCCGCACCGCCCGAGGGGGGCCGGGCCGTGCTCACGGGCGACGAGGCCCGACACCTGTCCCGCGTGCTGCGGGCCCGGGAAGGCGACGCGATCGTCGTCTTCGCCGGCACGGCCGTCGCGTGGCCGGCACGGATCGTGCGGATCGGCCGCGACGAGGTCGAACTGGAGGTCGGTGAGCCGCGGCATGATCCGCCGCGCGGCGGCCCACGGCTGACGCTGGCCGTGGCCCTGCCCAAGGGAGACCGCCAAAAGTGGCTCGTGGAGAAACTCACGGAACTCGGCGTGGACCGGCTCGTGCCGCTGGTCACGCTCCGCGGCGTGGCCGAGGCGACGCAGTCCGCGCGGGCCAGGCTCGGGCGGACCGGCGTCGAGGCCTGCAAGCAGTGCGGTCGCAACACGCTCCTGGAGATCACCGCGCCCGTGCGCGTGGCCGACCTGCTGGCCGCGGCCGCGGCCGGTAGCCGGGCCGTCGTCGCCGATCCCGAGGCGCCGCCGCTCGAGCGGTCGATCATGGCCGGCGTCACGGAGATCGTGGGGCTCGGCGGACCCGAGGGGGGCTTCACGCCGGAGGAACTCGCGGCCACCGCGGCCGCAGGCGCGCTCCGCGCGGGCCTCGGGCCCCATGTCCTGCGGGTCGAAACCGCGGCCGTCGCCTTGGCCGCGCGGCTGGCGTGAGGCCGCTCAGTCGTCGCAGCAGTCGCACCGCTGCGGGATCGTGAGCACGAGCGTCGCGCTATAGGCCGTCTTGTCGTAGCCCTCCCCGCGCTCGTCGTCCGCGGTGCGATGCGCGACCACGAGGACGTAGTTGCCCTCCTTGGGCACGTAGCTCGCGCGGCCCTCGGCGTCGGTCCGCCGCTCGAACTCGGGGTCGAACGCGCCCTTCAGTTCCGCCCCCCGGGGAATGAACGACACCCGCTCGTCGGCGAGCGGCCGCCCGCGGAACAAGATCCGCACCTTCACGGCCTTGCCAGGGCCGCATCCGCGCACGGGGTGCGTCTCCGGCACGAGTTCGAGCGCGTGGCCGAGCGGTGCGGCGAACGTTTCGCCGGCGGCCGCCTCGGTGACGGGGGAACGGGCCACCAGGAAATAGGCCTTCGCGCTCTTCACGGTCCGCTTCGTGCCGTGCAAGCGGTCGAGCGTGTGGGCGACGCAGTGCAGGCCTTCGGCGGCGGTGACGAATCGGGCCGACCAGAAGCCCTCCTTGGGGGCGTAGCCGAGATCCACGAGGTCGGGCACGAGGTCGGTCCGCCGGTCCTGCGGCCCGCGGACCTCGAGCAAACCGCCCTCGAGGGAGGCGAGTTTGCCGGCGAACTTGAAGTCGCGGTGCTCGTTGCCGTGGTTCCCCAGGGCGAGATCGACGTGCACGACCTCCCCGGGCGGCACGACGCGGGACGCCGTCTGCACCCAGGTGTCGTGGCCCCGGGACGTCGCCGGGCACAGGGCAGCGGTCACGACCGCGGCCACCACGACGAGCAGGATCGACCGCGACTCATTCATGCGACACCGCCTCTCCGCCATGGATGCTGTGCAGGCCGCGGTGCAGCGCCGCATCGATGCCGGCGGCCAGGAACGCCACGTGACCGTCGGCGAACAGCACGTTGGCGCCGTCGGTATGCCGGCTCTTGGGCCCAAAGAAACCCGACCAGTGCACGATGTAATCCGGGATCAGGCTGTTGGGGGGCAAGAACCCGTTGGTCAGGCTGTTGCCCGCCGTGGTCGCGGCCCAGGCCAGCCCGCGGCCGCGCATCGCGGGGCTGCTCGCGCCGCGCCAGCCCGTGAGCGTCTTCCACTGGTTCACGATCGCGTCGATGCCGTCCGTCGTCGGCGTGGCACCGCTCGGCGGCACGAGCGTGGTGCTGTTCCAGCCGGTGGAGCCATTGAGCGTGTATTGGTAGGGATACGGCGGCGGAGCCCCGGCCGGGAAGGTCGTGTCGCCGCCGGTGCTGCGCACGGCCTCGCTGGCGATCACCGTCTTCGCGGTGCCGTCGCTGATCTGGTGCATGCGGACCTTCGAGTTCTCGTACACGATCCCGTCGGTGGGCTTGGCGAAGTTCCAAGACATGCCCCCGCGGCCGTCCGCCGTGGCGCTGC
>JBJTHX010000117.1:0-8928 GCA_046094745.1 Planctomycetia bacterium | reverse complement strand
CGCTCATGCCGGTGCTGGCGGCCACCGTGCTCGGCTGCGAGGAGGAGCACGAGCCACTCATCATGCGGACCTTCCATTGGTTCTACCGGCCCCTGGCCGGGCTGGCCGTGCGGCATCCGGTGGTGATCGCCCTCGCGGCGGCCGGGCTCGTCGCCGCGACGGTACCGGTGGCCCTGCGGCTCGGGGCCGAGTTCATGCCGCGGCTCGACGAGGGCGACATCCTCATCGAGGTGACGCGGCTGCCCAGCGCCACCCTCGAGGATTCCGTGCCGCTGACGACGCGGATCGAGCGGGTGCTGGGGGAGCTGCCCGAGGTGCGGACCGTGTTCTGCAAGACCGGCCGGCCCGAGATCGCCAACGACATCATGGGCGTGCAGCAGACCGACGTGTGGGTGATGCTCGAGCCTCGCAGCCACTGGCCGGCCGACATTCCCCGCGACGCGCTCGTGGAGAAGATGTCGCAGGGGCTCAAAGCGGCGATCCCGGGGGCCAACTTCGGCTTCAGCCAGCCGATCGAGATGCGGGTGGACGAACTCGTGGCGGGCGTGAAGGCCGACGTGGCGGTGCTCATCTACGGCGATGATCTGGCCACGCTCGGCGGCCTCGGTCAGAAGATCGAGGCGGTGCTCCGCGACATTCCCGGCGCGGCCGACGTGCGGGCCGACTGGCAGGCCGACATCCCCACGCTCCGGATCACGTCCCGCCAGGACCAGCTCGCCCGCCACGGGATCGACGGCCTCGACGTGATGCGGACCGTGGCGGCGATGGGCGGCATCCAGGCGGGCGTGATCTACGAGGGTCGGCCCCGCTTTCCGCTCATGCTGCGGTTCCCGGAGGCCTGGCGGAAGAACGAGGAGCGGGTGCCGCAGATTCCCGTGGGGGCCGCCGGCGGCCGTCCCGTGCCCCTCGGCGAACTCGCCGACATCCGCGTGGAGGAGACGCCGGCCTCGATCGAGCACGAGAACACCCGGCGGCGGACGTTCGTGTCGGCCAACGTCCGCGGCCGCGACGTGGCCAGTTTCGTGCGCGAGGCGCAGGACCGGATCGCCGCCCGGGTGCCGCTGCCGCCGGGCTGCTCCATCGATTGGGGTGGCGACTTCGAGAACCTCCTGTCGGCCAGCCGCCGCCTCGCGATGATCACGCCCGTGGTGCTCGGCCTCATCGCCTTGCTCCTCTACACGAGCTTCAAGTCGCTGCGGCTGGCGGCGCTGATCTTCGTGGCAGTGCCCGTCGCAGCCTCGGGGGGCGTGGCGGCGCTGGCCCTGCGGGGGATGCCGTTCTCGATCGCGGCGGGCGTGGGCTTCGTCGCGCTGTTCGGCGTCGCCGTGCTCAACGGCCTCGTCTGGGTGGCGGGGGCCGAGCATGCCCGGGCGGCCGGGCTCGCGGCCCGCGAGGCGGCGGTGGCGACGGCGGAAGTGCGGATTCGGCCGGTGCTGATGACGGCGCTGGTGGCGAGCCTCGGTTTCCTGCCGATGGCGCTGGCGACGAGCGCGGGAGCGGAAATCCAGCGGCCGCTGGCCACGGTGGTGATCGGCGGGATCGTGACGAGTACGCTGTTGACCGCGTTCGTCGTGCCGGCGATCTATCCGTGGTTCGCCCCGCGGACGCGGCCGGCCGCCTGAGCCCGCCAGCGCACCCGCCCGCGAGACACGCCACATGACGCTCCGCGAGTTCCAGTCGCTCATCCGGGCGATGTACCACGACAAGGATGCCGCCCGGGGCGTCGAGGGCACGTTCATGTGGCTCACCGAGGAGATCGGCGAGCTGGCGACGGCCCTGCGGAGCGGCACGCACGAGGAGCGGGCCCTGGAGTTCGCCGACGTGCTTGCCTGGCTGGCGACGATCGCCAACGTGGTCGACGTCGACCTCGAGGAGGCGGTGCGGCGGAAATACGGCACCGGCTGCCCGGGCTGCGGCCAGTTCGCGTGCACCTGCCCCGACGCGGAGAAGCCATGAGGCGGGCGGTGCTGGCGGCCGCGCTGGTCGCGACGGCGTCCGCCGCGGCCGCCTACGAGGTCGAGGTCGGGTTCGGCGGCGGGTATCGCACGGCCGCCTGGACGCCCGTGGCCGTGACCGGCGGCGACGCGGTTGCCGGCGACGCGGTCTTCGTCTGGGCCGAGGATCCCGACGGGCAGTTCGTCCGCTCGCCGCCGGGAACCGAGACCACGGGGGCCGACGGCCGGCCGCAGTGGCGGTTCCTTGTGCGGTTCGGCCGGCCCTCGGGCCGGCTGCGGATCGAGCGGCGGGCCGCGGCCTCCGGTGTGGCCGAGATCACGGAGCGGCGACTGCCCGAGCCGATTCCGTCGACGACGCGGATCGTGCTCGTCGCCGGCGACCTGCCGGGCCTCGGTGACGCCATCCGCGGCTTGGCCCGCGACGGGGCGTCGCGGCCGCGACTGCTGCCGCTCGTCGCGGACGGTCGCACGGCCGCGGGTGGCTCCGCGCGGGATTTCGACGCGGCCGACGCGATCGTCGTCTGCGGCCGGGCGGCCGGGCGGTTGGCGGCGGACGTCCGTCGCGGGATCGACGCGTGGACCCGCCTCGGCGGCCGGCTCGTCCTCATCGCGGGCCAGTCGGCCGCGGGGCTGCCGGCCGAGACGGCGGCCTGGCTGCCGGCGCCGGTCGAGCGGCTGGCCATCGTGCGCCGATTCGGCGGCCTCGAGACGCATGCGCGGGCGGGGCGACTGCCGCCGCGGGTGGCCGTTGGCATCGAGGTTCCCCTGTTCGCGACCGGCGGCACCATCCCCGGGATCGTCGATGTGTGGGAGGGCCCGCCGGGCTCGGGCACGCCGCTGCTCGCGCGGCGGTGTCACGGTCTCGGGACCATCGTCTGGTTGGGCGTCGACCTCGACGCGGAGCCCTTTCGCGACTGGCCGGGCTCCGTGCCGCTGCTCGCCGGCCTCCTCGGCGGCCGGCCCGAGCCGATCGATCGCGAGACCGTCGGCGGGCCGACGGGTCGGGATGCCGATCTCGCCGGCCAACTGCGGGCGGCGGTCGAGCGGTTTCCCGCCACGCCGCTGACGCCCGTGCCGTTCGAACTCGTCGCCGTGATCGGGCTCTTGTACGTGCTCTGCCTCTATCCGCTCGACTGGTGGTTGGTCTCGCGGGCCGCCGGCCGCCCGTGGGTCGCCTGGCTCACGCAGGCAACGCTGGTGGCGGCGTTCACGGGGCTCGCCTGGGGCGTGCATGCCGCGCGGCGGCCCGCGACGGCCGGCCCGCTGGCGACGAGCGTTTCCGAGGTCGTCGACATCGACGCGGCGGGCGGCACCGTTCGCGGTCGGGGCTGGGCGGCGATCCATGCCGACGCCAACGACCACCTCGGCGTCGCCCTGGCGGTCGAAACGCCCGATGCCGACGTCGCCGTCTCCTGGTGGGGCGACGCGGGCCGCGGGTTCGCGGCGGTCGACGCGGCCATGCCGCATCCCGCACTGGCCGCCGCCGACTATGCCTATGCCGACACGCTCGCGGCCCTGGTAGGCGTGCCGATCGCCGCCGCCTCGACGCGGCTCTTCGAGGCCGACTGGCAGGCCGCCCGCGAGCCGGCCGCGACCGTCACCGCGGATCTCGCGGTCGGTCCGCAGGACACGCTGCGCGGAACCGTGGCCCACCATCTGCCGTTCGCCCTCGAGGATTGCCGGCTCATTCATGCCGGCTGGCTGTACGACGTGGGCCGGCTGGAGCCGGGGCAGCGGTACGACACCGCCGCGGGCCGCGGGCCGCGGTCGCTGGCGGCGGCCCTGACCCGGCGGGCGGCCGCGAAGGAGCGCGCCGTCGCCGCCCGGTGGAACCCCGCGGAGGCCGACGCCGAGCAGATCCTGGAGGTCGCCGGCTTCCACGTCGCGGCCGGTGGCGAGACCTACACGCTCGTTCCCGGCGGACGACTCGCCCGGCTCGACCTCTCGGGGGCCGCCGGACTCGATCGGGCGGTGCTCGTCGGATTCGCCCCCCGCGGCCAGGCGACGTGGGCCTTCGCCGACACCGCGGCGCGGTCCCGCGGCCTGTATCGTATCGTGATCCCGGTGGCGGCCGCGGCGGCCACCGTCCAACAGTGAAGGCAGCATGATCGAGACGATCGACCTGACGAAGAAGTACGGCGACTTCTGCGCGCTGGAGTCGCTCGATCTGCGGCTCGCCCAGGGAGATCTGTTCGGCTTCATCGGCCCCAACGGCGCTGGCAAGACGACGACGATCCGCATCCTCTCGACGCTCCTGGAGCCCACCTGGGGTGAGGCCTACGTCTGCGGCCACTCGATCTACACCCAGCCGCGGGAGATCCGTCGGGCGATCGGCTACATGCCCGACATCTTCGGCGTCTACGACGACATGCGGGTCATCGAGTACCTGGAGTTCTTCGCCGCCGCCTATCGGATCACGGGACCGGCGCGGCGGCAGGTGGCGGAGCGGTCGCTCGAACTGGTCGACCTCGTCTCCAAGCGGGACGAACTCGTCACGAGCCTGTCCCGCGGGATGACCCAGCGGCTGGGGCTGGCGCGGGTGCTGCTGCACGACCCGCAGGTGCTCCTGCTCGACGAGCCGGCCAGCGGCCTCGACCCCCGCGCGCGGATCGAGATGCGCGGCCTGCTCAAGCGGCTGCAGGGCATGGGCAAGACGATCCTGGTGTCGAGCCACATCCTTCCGGAGCTGGCCGACATCTGCAACCGCGTGGGCATCATCGAATATGGCCGGCTGCTGGCCTGCGGCGACGTGCAGGATCTTCTGGCCCAGGTCCGGGGCCGTCCGACGATCCGCATCCAGGTGACGGGGTCGCCCGAGGCCGCGGCCCGGTCGCTCGAGCGGTGCCCCGAGGTGGCGGCCGTCACGGTCCGGGACGGCGAGGTGGTGGCGGCCCTGGCGGACGGGGTCGCGGACCGCTCGCCGATCGCTGCCCGGCTCGTCGCCGAGGGCCATGGGATCCTGTCGCTGCGGGAGCATGAGGTGAATCTCGAGACGGCGTTCCTCGAGTTCACGCGAGGGTCGCTGGCCCGGCCGGCCGACGGCTAGAATCGGGAGGCTGGGGCCGGTGTCGAGACCGGTCCCGAGGCAGCGTCCAGGAGGGACCATCGCATGCGGATGCCGTTCGCGTCGCTGAGCGTGCTTGTCGCCATGGCCGGGGTGCCGGCTGTCCGCGGTCAGGTTCCCGAGCCGCTCGCCCCGCCCGGCCAGGCCGCAACCGTCTCGGCCGCGGACATGGGCTATGCGTTGGGCTACCGGATCGGGGAGCAGATCGCCGCCGAGCACAAGGAGATGGGCACGCCGATCGACCACGCGGCGCTGGCCCGGGGGCTGGGCGACGCGGTGACCGGAGCGAAGCCGCGGCTCGACGAGGCCGCCTTCCGTCGGGCGCTGGCGGGCCTCGAGGCCGCGATGCAGCGCAAGCAGCGGGAGTTCGAGGAGCGGATGCGGGCCGCCGCGAAGGTGAACCTCGAGAAGGGGAAGAAGTTTCTCGCCGAGAACGGCGGCCGCAAGGGTGTGACCACGCTGCCAAGCGGCCTGCAGTACGAGGTGCTCGCCGAGGGCGCTGGCCCGAAGCCCGCGGCCGATCACGTCGTCGTCGCCCACTACCGGGGCACGCGGCTCGACGGCAGCGAGTTCGACGGCACCGATCCCCAGGATGAGCCGGCCTCCTTCCCGCTGCGCGGCGTCGTGCCCGGCTGGCAGGAGGCGCTGCCGCTGATGAAGGCCGGCTCGAAGTGGCGGATCTACCTGCCGCCGGCGCTCGGCTACGGGGAGCAGGGTTCGCCGCCCGCCATCGAGCCGAACGAGGTGCTCGTGTTCGAGATTCAATTGATCAGCAGCGCGCCGGCTGCCGCCCCCGCCGGGGCCGCGGCCTCCGGCCGCTGACCGGGCCGCGGCCGGACGAGGCGCACGTGACGCTGGCTTTCCCGATCCGGATCCTGGTGGCCGGCTGCGTGGCCGTGGCGGCCGGGCTGGCGGCGGCGGCCGAACCAGCCGCGGATCGCTTCGCGGCGGCCCGCGAGCGGATGGTCCGCGACGACATCGCCGCCGGGGGCGTCGTCGACCCGCGGGTGCTGGAGGCGATGCGGCTGACGCCGCGGCACGAGTTCGTGCCCGCCGCCCACCGCTCACTCGCCTACTTCGATATGTCGCTGCCGATCGGCGAGGCCCAGACGATCTCCGGGCCGTTCGTCGTGGCCTACATGACGGAGAAACTGGAGCCGAAGCCGACCGACCGGGTGCTGGAGATCGGCACCGGCAGCGGGTACCAGGCCGCCGTGCTCGCGCCGCTGGTGCGGATGGTCTACTCCATCGAGATCCAGGAGCCGCTGGGGCAGCGGGCGGCCAGGACGCTCGCCCGGCTCGGATACCGCAACGTCGTCACGAAGGTCGGCGACGGCTTTCTCGGCTGGCCGGAGCATGCCCCCTTCGACAAGATCATCGTCACCTGCTCGCCCGAGGACGTGCCGCAGCCGCTCGTCGAGCAGCTCGCCAACGGCGGGCGGATGGTGATCCCGGTCGGCGAACGGTTCGACCAGGCGCTCGTGCTACTGGTCAAGCGTGATGGGAAACTGATCCGGGAGTCCCTGACGCCGACGCTGTTCGTGCCGATGACGGGCCAGGCCGAGGGGGTGCGTGCCGTGCAGCCCGACGGCGGGCGGCCGGGCGTCCACAACGGCGGTTTCGAGGATGCCTTGCCGGACTCGACGCAGCCCGTCGCCTGGTACTACGGCCGGCAGATGGAGGTCGTCGCGGAGGCGTCCGCTCCGGAGGGGAGCCGGTTCCTCCGCCTGGCGAACGACCAGCCGGGCCGGCCGGCGCAGGTGTTCCAGGGCTTCCCTGTCGATGGCACGCGGGTCGGCCGGTTGCGGATCGAGGCCCGCCTGCGCGGCGACCGGCTGCGGGCGGGCGCCACCCCCGAGGAGGTGCCGCGAATCATCGTGCGGTTCCAGGATGCGGAGCGGTCGCGGTCGAGCCTGGCGCGGGTCGGTCCGTGGGAGGGCACGTTCGCCTGGGGGCCGTTTGAGGGATCGGTCGTCGTCCCCGGTTGGGCCCGCGAAGCGATCCTGCAGGTCGGCTTGTTCGGAGCGACCGGCCGGCTCGACGTCGATGACGTGCGGATTTCGGGCGTGTTGCGGTGACGGGCCGGAGTCCAACGAAGTGGGTTTTTCAGCGGAAAGAACCGGTTTTTCGCCCCTGAAGCACTTGCCCGCAAACTTTGCCCGGCCTGCTTGATTTACCTGACCCGCAAACTATCTTTGCCCTGTCGAGCGTTTCCGGCCCGTGAAAGCGTTTCCGGGTCGGCGGCGTCCGCGACTGGCAAATCCATATGGAGACGATCGAGATGTTGGCGCAGCGTCGTTGGATGAAGTTGGCGGGAGTGTTCACGTTCGTCGCGGTCGCTGCGGCGGCCTGTGACGTGCAGGCCGGTTGGCATCATCGCTATCGGGGCTACGGCTCTTCCGGTGGTTCCTCGGGCGGCTCTTCGGGCGGTTCGTCCGGTGGCTCTTCGGGTGGCTCGTCCGGCGGCAGCTAGAGCTCCTACGGCGGCGGCTCCTCGGGCGGCAGCTACGGCTCGTACGGCTCCTACGGCTCGCATGGCAGCTGGGGCTCGCACCACGCCTACAAGCGGGCGATGCGGGCCTACCGGCACGGCTCATCGGGCGGCAGTTCCGGCGGCAGTTCGGGCGGTTCGTACAGCGCGGGCTACGGCTCGTCGGGCGGTTCGTCCGGCGGTTCGTACGGTGGCTCCGCCGGCGGCTCGTACGGCGGCTATGCCGCTCCGGCCTACTCGTCCGAGATGCCGATTGAGTCGTACCGCGTGATCGGCGAGACGCCGTCCATGCCGGGCGGCGAGATCATCGGCACGCCGGTTCCGGCCGCGACCGATTCGACCCGCACCGAGACCGTGCCGGCCGACGGCGCGCTGCTGGTCGTCGAGGTGCCCGCCGCCGCGAAGATCTTCGTCAACGGCGTCGCGACCTCGTCGCAGGGCTCGGTGCGGCGGTACCTGTCCCGCGGCCTGGCGGCCGACAAGCAGTATGAGTTCGTGGTCCGCATGGCGATCGATCGCGACGGCACGACGGCCGAGGAGACGAAGGTCGTAACGCTCGCCGCCGGCGGCCGCTCGACCGTCTCCTTCGTGGAGGCCGCGGCCGCCGCGACCACCGTGAAGACGAGCCTCACGCTGCACGTGCCGGCCGACGCCAAGGTGTGGCTGGCGGGCAGCGCGACCGCCTCGACCGGCGCCGTGCGGCAGTTCGAGACCGCGAGCCTGAAGGCCGGGCAGTCGTGGCAGGGCTACGAGATCCGCGTCGCGACCGTCGTGGACGGCCGTGAGCGGACCGTCTCGAAGACGATCGACCTGGCCGCCGGCGCGGCCGTGGAGCTGACCCTCGATCCGGCCGCGCGGACCGCCGCGGCGGACGCGACCGCCAGCCTCCGCTGAACCGGGCCGATCGCCCCGGCGTGACCCGCAGACGCGCCCGCGCGGCCCCGTGCCGCGCGGGAGCGTGGCGTTTCCAGGGCAGGGTTCGGTTACCATGAGGGCTCCATGGCATACCGCTCCCTGAAGAACATCCTCGGCGAGACCAGCCTCGAGCGGAAATGCCGCTTCCTGTTCGGCCTCTGCCTGTTCGTGCTCATCGCGGGCAGTTTCTGGTGGTACGGCAGCCGGACGGAGCGGCTCGTCTACGCGACGACGCGGAACACGGGCCGGCAGCTCGTCGACGCCTACATGCTCCAGTACCACTGGCAGAAGCTCGAGCCGGAGCAGAAGTACACGGACCTGATCAGGCGGCTGGCCAGCGACCTTGGCAACCGCACCTTCGACTCCTCGCAGTTGCTGCGGCCCGACGCCGCGGCCGGCGAGCGGGCCGCGTACAAGCGGCTCGATCTCGCGGTCCTCGACTACTTTCGCAGCCACCCGGCGCCGTCGCCCGCCGCCGGCGGCGAGGCGGGCGAGTACCGGGA
>JBJTHX010000116.1:0-6776 GCA_046094745.1 Planctomycetia bacterium | reverse complement strand
ACTCGAGCGGCTGTGGTATGCGCAGCAGGACGACCAGAGCCCGTTCGCCGCGGCGCTCGCGGGCCTGATCGAACGGCTCGGCGACGTCTATCAGATCGACGAGCTGGCGACGAAGTGGGCGTTCACCGGCCGCGAGAAGCTCTCCGTCGAGGAAGCCCTGGAGGTCAAGGCCCGGCTCGAGGAGATCGAGGAGCTGCTGCGGCAACTGGAGGAGGCCCGCAAGAACGCGAAGATCTTCCTCGTCGACCTCGAGGCCCTCGGCCGCTACGCGGAGCAGGGCGAGCTCGACGACCTGGAGGCCATGAAGCGGCAGGTGCAGGACGCGATCGAGCAACTGGCCGCCCGTCAGGGCCTGGAGAAGACCGGCCGCGGCTTCGGGCTGACGCCCAAGGCCCTGCGGATCTTCCAGGGCCGACTGCTGGAGAAGATCTTCGCCGACCTCGACCCCTCCCGCACCGGCCGCCACCAGGGGGCCGTCACGGGCGACGGCGCCGTGGAACTCGTGCCCACGCGGCCCTACGAGTTCGGCGACTCGGTCGCCCACATGGACATCCCCGGCTCGCTCGTCAACGCCCTGCTGCGACGGGCGGCGGACGGCGGGCCGCTGCGACTCGACCCGCGCGACATCGAGGTGCACCGCACGCGGAACACGCCCAAGTGCGCCACCAGCGTCGTGCTCGACATGAGCGGCTCGATGCGGTACGGCAGCCTGCACGTGAGCGTGAAGAAGATGGCGCTCGCCCTCCAGGGGCTCGTGCAGCGGGAGTACCCCGGCGACTTCCTCCAGTTCATCGAGATGTACTCGTTCGCCAAGCCCCGGCCGGCGGGCGAGATCATCAAGCTCATGCCCAAGCCCGTGACGGTCTTCGACTCGGTCGTCCGCCTGCGGGCCGACATGGCCGACCCGCGGATCGCCGAGGCCGACGTGCCGCCGCACTTCACCAACATCCAGCACGCCCTCCAGCTCTCGCGGCAGCACCTCGCCCGGCAGGACACGCCGAACAAGCAGGTGATCCTGATCACCGACGGCCTGCCCACGGCCCACTTCGAGGGGAGCGAGTTGTACCTGCTCTATCCGCCGCACCGGCGGACGGAGGAGGCCACGCTCCGCGAGGCCCGCGCCTGCCGCCGCGACGGCATCCGCGTGAACGTGTTCCTGCTCTCGGGCTGGTCGCAGTCGCGGGAGGACATCCAGTTCGCCTACCGGCTCGCCGAGGCCGCGCAGGGCCGCGTGTTCTTCGCCGCGGGCAAGGACCTCGACCGGTTCGTGGTCTGGGACTACGTGGCCCGTCGCCGCTCGATCATCGGCTGAAGCCCGGAACCGCAGGAGATCCACCGCGATGCCCCAGAGGACGACCGACGCCCGCAAGGAGTACGAACTGGCGAGCCTCGACGAGGCGACCGCCGAACGCGATCCGATCCGGCAGTTCGCCGCCTGGTACGACGCCGCCGTCGCGGCCGGCGTGCCCGAGCCCGAGGCGATGACGCTCTCCACGGTCGCGGCGGACGGCCGGCCGTCGGCCCGGGTCGTCCTCCTGCGGGGCTTCGACGAGCGGGGCTTCTGCTTCTTCACGAACTATGCGAGCCGCAAGGGGCGGGAACTGGACGCCAATCCACACGCGGCGCTGACCTTCCACTGGGCCGACCTCGAGCGGCAGGTGCGGATCGAGGGCCGGGCGGAGATGACGACGGCGGCCGAGAGCGACGCCTATTTCCACAGCCGGCCGAGCGGCTCGCGGATCGGCGCCTGGAGTTCGCCGCAGAGCGAGGTGATTCCCGACCGGGCGACGCTCGAGGACCTGGTCGCCCGGTTCCGCGCGGCGCACCCCGACGACACGGCGATCCCGCGGCCGTCCCACTGGGGCGGCTTCCGCCTCGTGCCGGACCGCATCGAGTTCTGGCAGGGGCGACCGAGCCGGCTCCACGACCGGCTGCGGTTCCGTCGCGACGCCGCGGGCGGCTGGCTCATGGAGCGGCTCGCCCCCTGACCGGCCGGCGCCGTTCCCGCCACAGCATCGCGGCCGAGGCGACGGCCGCCGTGGCCGCGGCCGTGGTGAGCGTCCACAGCGGCACGATCCGGCCGGGCTGCGCCTCCTCGCGATCGCGGGCGGCGTCGGCCAGATCGACGGGCTCGAGGCCGGCCGACCGCCGCTCCCGCTCGATCGCGGCCGCCTGCCGACCGAGGAACCGTCCCTCCACCTGCCGCTGGCGGAACTCGTACTTCGGGGCGATGAGCGCGGCGCCGGCCAGCGCCATCAGCGAGAAGAGCAGCGCCCAGAACCAGGGGCTGTCGGCCAGCCGGTGCGATGCGGGCGGCGGGGAAGCGGTCATGCCTCCAGTGTAGCCGCCCTCAGGCGCAGCCGGGCCACTTGCCCTGCACGTCGCGGCCGGCGTACACCGCGCCGTCGCCGAGCGATTCGGCGATCCGCAGGAGCTGGTTGTACTTCGCGATCCGGTCGCTCCGCGAGGCCGAGCCGGTCTTGATCTGCCCGGTGGAGAGGCCGACGGCGAGGTCGGCGATCGTGGCGTCCTCCGTCTCGCCGCTGCGGTGGCTGGCGATGGACGTGTAGCCGCACCGGTGGGCGAGGGTCACGGCCGCGATCGTCTCGGTGAGCGTGCCGATCTGGTTGACCTTCACGAGGATGCTGTTGGCCACGCCCTCGGCGATGCCGCGGCCGAGCCGCTCGGAGTTCGTGACGAACAGGTCGTCGCCCACGAGCTGCACCCGCCCGCCGAGCTTCTCGCTGATCAATTTCCAGCCCTTCCAGTCGTCCTCGGAGCAGCCGTCCTCGATCGACACGATCGGATACTTGCCGGCCAGGTCGGCGAAGAAGTCGACCATCCCGGCCGAATCGAGCTTCTTGCCCTCGATCGCGTAGGTGCCGGCCTTCGCGTCGTAGAGCTCGGTGGCGGCCACGTCGAGCGCGATCGCGATCTGCTCGCCGGGCTTGTAGCCGGCGTTGCCGATCGCGGCCAGGATCACCTCCAGGGCCTCGGCGCAGGTGCCGATGTGCGGGGCGAAGCCCCCCTCGTCGCCCACGGCCGTGGCCAGCTTCTTGTCCTTGAGCACCTTCTTCAGGGCGTGGAACGTCTCGACGCCGGCCCGCAGGGCCTCGTCGAACGTGTCGAAGCCCAGCGGCATGACCATGAACTCCTGCACGTCGAGCGGGTTGTCGGCGTGGGCACCGCCGTTGATGATGTTCATCATCGGGGCGGGCAGGATGCGGGCGGCGGCGCCGCCGAGGTAGCGGTACAGCGGCAGCCCGCAGTGCTCGGCCGCGGCGTGGGCCACCGCCATCGAGACGCCGAGGATCGCGTTGGCGCCGAGTTCCTTCTTGTTCGGCGTGCCGTCGAGCTCGATCATCATCTCGTCGACGGCGGTCTGATCGAGGGCGTCGATGCCCTCGAGCTCCTCGGCGATCCGCGTGTTGACGTTGTCCACCGCCTCGAGCACGCCCTTGCCGAGGTAGACGCCCTTGTCGCCGTCCCGCTTCTCCCAGGCCTCGTGGGCGCCCGTGCTCGCGCCCGAGGGCACCGCCGCCCGGCCGAAGGCCCCGTCGACGAGCGTGACGTCGACCTCGAGCGTGGGGTTGCCGCGGCTGTCGAGGATCTGGCGGGCGTGGATGTCGGCGATCGTGGACATGGGGACCTCGGGGGGATCGGGCGGGAAAACCGCGGCAATTGTCGCGTCGATCGCCCACCACGCAAGGGCCGCGGCTGTCGCTGCGGGCCGGAGGCGGAGTCGTGCGAGGATACTCCGCCCCGGCCCGTCTCGGGCGCGGTTCCGCTCGCGAATCCAACGGCACGTCTCGTCATGTTCACCGGCCTCGTCGAATCGCTCGGCAGCGTCGTCGCCGTCGTGGCCGAGCCGCCCGGCGTGCGGCTGGTCGTCGAGGCACCGACCATCGCGGCCGACGCCCGGGTGGGGGACAGCATCTGCACGAGTGGCTGCTGCCTCTCGGCCGTGCGGATCGACGGCGGACGCCTCGAGTTCCAACTCGGCCCGGAGACGCTCTCGCGCACCACGCTCGGCGGCCTCGCCGCCGGCTCCGAGGTGAACCTGGAGCGGTCGCTGCGGCTCGCAGACCGGCTCGGCGGCCACGTCGTCACCGGCCACGTCGACGGCGTCGGCCGGCTCGAGGCGCGGCAGGACGAGGGCGACTGGGCGACCTGCCGGTTCTCCGCCCCCCCTGCCCTGCTCGGCCAGATGGCGGCCAAGGGCTCGGTGGCGATCGACGGCGTGAGCCTGACGGTGGTCGAGGCGACCGACGCCTTCTTCACCGTGGCCCTGATCCCGCACACGCTCGCCCACACGACGCTCGGCGGCCTCACCGCCGGCGCCGCCGTGAACCTCGAGACCGACCTGCTCTTCAAGTACGTGGCCCGGCTCGTCGAGGCCCGCGGCGTGGCGGGCGGCCGATGACGCACGACGCTCCCGCCGACCACACCGCCGCGCCGCCGCCCCGACAGACGACGGCCTTTCTCAAGAAGCTGTTCGCGCAGGTCGGCTTCACGATCGACGCCCGCCGCGGGCAGAACTTCCTCGTCGACCTGAACCTGGTCGACCTCGTCGTCCGCACGGCCGACATCCGCCCCGACGACGTCGTGCTCGAGGTGGGCACCGGCACGGGCGTGCTCACCGAGCGGCTCTCCGCCGTGGCCGCGCACGTCGTGACCTGCGAGATCGACCCGCGGCTGGCACAGCTCGCCCGCGACCGGCTCGTCGACCGGGAGAACGTCACGCTCGTGGAGGGCGACGCCCTCGCCGGCAAGCACCGCTTCACGCCGGCCGTGCTCGACGCGATCGCGGCAGCGCTGGCCCGGGCTCCGGGCGGCCGGTTGCTGCTGGTGGCCAACCTGCCCCACTGCGTGGCGACGCCGGTGATCTCCAATCTCCTCGCCCTGCCGCGACCGTTCGACGCGGCCATCGTCACCGTGCAGCGGGAGATGGCCGAGCGGATGACCGCCGCGGCCGGCACTTCGGCCTACAACGGGCTGTCCGTCTGGATCGGCGGGCAGTGCCGCGGCGAGATCGTCCGCGTGCTGCCCCCGAGCGTGTTCTGGCCGCGACCCAAGGTCGAGTCGGCGATCGTCCGCCTCGACCTCGAGCCCGCGCGGCGGGCAGCGATCGAGGATCTCGACCGGTTCCACGGATTCGTCCGCGACGTCTTCTGCCACCGCCGCAAGCTGCTCCGCGGCGTGCTGGCAAGGCTGGCCGGGGGCCGCGACAAGGAGGCCGGCAGGGAGGCGGCCGACGCGGCCCTCGCCGCCACCGGCCTCGCCGCCGACGTGCGGGCCGAGGACATTCCGCCGGACACGTTCGTGCGGCTCGAGCGGGCGTTCGCGGCCGCGGTGCGGCCGACGGCAAAGTCGCCGTGACCGGTGCGACTGGCCGCGGCCCGGACGTGGAAACGCCCTGCAGCCCGCCAAAAACCGGCTCCGCAGCCGGGTGGGCGGAAACTTCCGGTTGTCTGGCGCGGACGGGTAGAATGTGGCGGAATGGCGGGGTTCCTGCCGAATCCCATGGTGGTCCTGGGCAAGGAAAGCGAGGGCGGAGGCGTTCCCGGCAGTGATTCCGAATCCCAACAGCGAAGCCTCGTTCGCCCCGACGATCGTCGACCTCCTCCGGCAGCGGGCCGCCTACCGGCCCCATGACCGGGCCTTCACGTTCCTCGTCGACGGCGAGAACGAGGAACTCAACATCACCTATGCCGAACTCGACCGGAAGGCCCGGGCGGTCGGCGCCTGGCTGATGGACTCGGGGATGGTGGGGAAGCGGGTGCTGCTCCTCTACCCCTCGGGCCTCGACTTCATCGCCGCCTTCATGGGCTGCCTCTACGGCGGGGCGATCGCCGTGCCCGCCTACCCGCCCCGCAAGAACCGCTCCGTCGAGCGGATCGAGGCGATCGCGGCCGACGCCGCCGCCTCGGTGGCGCTCACCACCCGCGACGTGCTCGACCGGTTCGAGGGCCTGCGGGCTGCGGCTCCCAGCCTCGAGCACCTGGTCTGGAAGGTCGACAGCGAACTGGAACCGGCGTGGGCCGACCGCTGGGAGCGGCCCGACATCGACGGCGACACCCTCGCCTTCCTGCAATACACCAGCGGCTCCACCGGCACGCCCAAGGGCGTGATGCTCTCGCACGAGAACCTGCTCCACAACTCGCTGCGGATCATGCAGGCCTTCGAGATCACCCGCAGCCAGTCGGGCGTCTTCTGGCTGCCGAGCTTCCACGACATGGGCCTGATCGGCGGGATCCTCGTGCCGCTCTACGGCGGCAAGTTCAACGTGCTCATGTCGCCGGTCGCCTTCCTGCAGAAGCCGCTCCGCTGGCTGCAGGCGATCTCGAAGTACCGGGCCACGATCAGCGGCGGCCCGAACTTCGCCTACGAACTCTGCGTGCGGAAGACCACGCCCGAGCAGCGGGCCGCGCTCGACCTGTCCAGCTGGTCGCTGGCGTTCAACGGCGCGGAGCCGGTAAGGGCCGAGACGATCGACGCCTTCTGCGAGGCGTTCGCCCCGGCCGGTTTCCGCCGCCAGGCCTTCTACCCCTGCTACGGCCTCGCCGAGAGCACGCTCATGGTCACCGGCGGCATGAAGTTCGAGCCGCCCGTGATCCGCTCGTTCGACGCCGCCTCCATCGAGACCGGCGCGGCGGTGCCGCGGCCGGCCAACGCCTCCAACGCCCGCCGGCTGGTCGGCAGCGGCCGCGAACTCGACGGCCAGGACGTGCTCATCGTCGATCCCCAGACGTGCGAGCCGTTGGCTCCGGGCCGGG
>JBJTHX010000115.1:0-2782 GCA_046094745.1 Planctomycetia bacterium | reverse complement strand
CCCTCGCTGCGCTCGGTCCCCGGCTCCCTGCTGCCGGGGGCTCAGCTGGCGATCTGGGCGACCCCGGTGGCCTCGCACCGGGCCCGGGCCACGCCGCTGCTCGGCTACGAGGGCCCGGGGCAGCAGCTGCTCACGATCGGCGGCATCGACATGATCACCGACGCCTCCGACGCCCGCTTCGGCCTGCTGGGCGCCCGCTTCGTGGGCGAGGAGACGCTCAACCGCTTCTACGTGCTGCACTGCATCGCGATCCCCCTGGCCGTGGCCCTTTTGTTGGCGATCCACTTCTGGCGCGTGCGAAAGGACGGCGGCATCAGCGGCCCGCTCTGAAGACACCCCATGCACAATCCCTTCTTTCTCAAGGACGTCGCCGGCTTCCTCGGGGGCTACTACACGTTCCTCGCGATCATGAACGCCGTGGCGGCGCTGATCCTGTGGCGTCGTAAGGGGCAGGCCGGCTGGGCGGTCATCTGGACCGTCTTCGCCGGCGTGATGATGATCCTCGCGAGCATGGCCCTCTCGGGCTCCGAGAGCATGGTGCCGTCCCTGCCGGCGGCGGCCCGGTCGTTCGTCAATCAGCTCTCCGGCCCGGTGGCGTACACGCTCGGCACGACCGCCCTGTTCACGATCCTGTTCGTGTTCCGCAAGTTCTTCGTCCAGCCGATGGTGGCCTGGACGCTGTTCAATGCCGCCCTGCTCCTGATGGGGCTGGCGATGGCGAACGAGGATTTCGCGGCCATCGTCATGAAGCCCGACAACGTGCCGATCGTGGGGCTCGTGTTCCTGCTGGCGTTCTTCACCTGGGTGGCCACCAAGCAGGCCGTCGTCAACGACGAGCGGATCGCCAAGGGGCTGCCTCCCGTCGAGAAGGAGAACGACGAAAAGGTGCTGGTCTGGCCCGACCTCGTGTACACCGAACTGATCTGCATGGTGGCGGTGTCGGCCCTGCTGCTCCTGTGGGCGATCTTCCTGCCGGCGCCGCTCGAGGAGCCGGCGAGCAGCGTGAAGACGCCGAACCCGTCGAAGGCCCCGTGGTACTTCCTCGGCCTCCAGGAGATGCTCGTCTACTTCGATCCGTGGTACGCCGGCGTCGTGCTGCCGAGCCTCGTGGTGTTCGGCCTGATGGCGATGCCCTACCTCGACTTCAACAAGAAGGGCAACGGCTACTACTCGATCGAGGAGCGAAAGTTCAGCTACCTCGTCTACCAGTTCGGTTTTTTCGAACTGTGGATCACGCTCATCATCCTGGGCACGTTTCTCCGCGGACCGAACTGGAACTTCTTCGGTCCCTTCGAGCACTGGACACCCTACAAGGTCGAGGTGTTGAACAACGTCGACCTGAACCAGATGTTCTGGGTCAACCTGCTCGACAAGCCGTTGCCGCGGGCGCCGCAGGGGGCCGGCGGGCTCGCGCAGGTCGGCTACGTGCTCCTCCGCGAGGCCCCCGGGCTCCTGTCGCTGGCGATCTACCTGGTGGTCCTGCCTCCGCTCCTGGCGGTGACGATCTTCCGCGGCTTTTTCGCGAAGATGGGCTTCATTCGCTACATGGTGATGGCCAACCTGATGCTGCTCATGCTCTCGCTGCCCATCAAGATGATCCTGCGCTGGACCTTCAACCTGAAGTACATCGTCAGCATTCCGGAGTTCTCGCTGAACTTTTGAAGCCGGCCGGTCCCGACCCCGATCCCGCTGCCTGACCAACTATGCCTGCCACCGAACAGACCTGGCGCAATCTCAAGACGCTGCACGTCGTCTTCGCGGTGACGGCGATCCTGCTGTTGCTGTCGACGGTGCTGATGCTGACGGCCGACCACAATCGGCCCTGGAAGCAGTACGCCCGCGGCTTCCGCAACCTGGAGACGTGGTCCGCCGCGGCCCGCATCCAGGAGCAGGGCTCGAAGGCGTTCGAGGCCAAGGCGGAGGAACTCGAGCAGGCGCTCGCCGCGGCCCGCCGGGCCGATCCCGAAGCCGGCCTCATGGCCGCCTTCCTGGACGCGGTGCGGACGGGTCCCGCCGACGCCCCGGCCGCGGATCTCGCCCAGGTGGACGTGGATCAGTGGCGGACGCAGGCCGACCCGCAGGAGCGGCTCGTCCTCCGCGGTGACCTGTTCGCCCGCCTGCGGGACGTCGTGAAGCGGACGCGGTTTCGCGAGGATCAACTGGCCGGCGAACTCAAGCTCCGCAAGGCCGAACTCGACAAGAACCGGGCCGACTACGAGTTGGCGATCACCGACGGTCTGCCCGAGGAGCGGCAGGCTGCGTTGCTCGCGGTCGCCGATGAGGCGCGGGAGAAGGTGCGGCAGGCGACGCTCAAGTTCCAGGAGGCGAACGGCCACCGCAAGTCGCTCGAGGGCCAGCTGGCGGCGATCACCGCCGGCGAGGATGCCGCCGCGAAGGCCGTGGACGACCACCGCTCCAAGCTCGTCCAGCTCCAGAAGACGCTCGCCCAGCGGCAGCCCACCGCCGGCAAGGCGGTGCTCGAACTGCCGGTGCTCGACGCCTTCAACGGCCCGCTCAAGATCGAACAGCTGTGGCTGCCCTACATCACGCTCAACAACAACTCCCGCACCGGGGCCGGGTTCGACCGCTGCACGACCTGCCATCGCGGCATGGACAAGGCGCTGCCCGGCTCCCCCACGGAGCCGGCCTACTGCGAGGCCCGGACCGTCGCGATCGCGCTGCCGACGCCCGCGGAGCGGCCGGCTGCGACGGTCGTGGAGGGCGACGGCAACGAGCAACTCGCGGCCCTCTACGGCCTGCAACTCGCGCCCCGCGGCCTGTT
>JBJTHX010000114.1:0-5413 GCA_046094745.1 Planctomycetia bacterium | reverse complement strand
GCACCTTCGGCGCCAGCAGGATCACCTGGCTCCACGCCTGGGTGAAGCTGTCGACCAACGCCTGCCGCGACACGTTCACCGTCTCGCGCACCCCCTCCGCCGCCGTCTGCCCGAGCGGCGAAGGAGGAGACGACGATGGCTGATTTCGTGATGCTCGGTCAGACTGCTGCCGAGACGGCTCGGGAAACAGTAAACGTGTCGAAACAGGCGCTCGTGGACAGTTTCACCCAGGCGTGGAGCCAGGTGATCCTGCTCGCCCCGAAGATGGTGGCGATGGTGACGGTGCTGGTGCTCGGCTACGTGGTGGCCCGCTGGTTCGGCGGCCTCGTGGCCGTCGTCACCGAGAAGCTCGGCCTGCAGACGGCCACCGAGAAGAGCGGCCTGGCAAAGAGCATGCACGACGTCGGGATCCGGCGGCCGGTGCCGGCGATCGTCGGCGGCATCGTGTTCTGGCTCTTGATGAGCGTGTTCGTGATGGCGGCCTTCAACATCCTCGGCCTGCAGAGCATCTCCGATGCGATGGGCGAGGTGGTGAACTACATCCCGAAGCTGCTCGTGGCCACGGTGGTGGTGGTGATCGGTCTGCTCGCGGCGACCTTTCTCCGAGGCGTGGTGGCGACGAGTGCCGACCGCGTCGGGCTGTCGTACGCCGAGTATCTGGCCGGCGGCTGCTACTGGGTGCTCTCGATCCTCACCTTCATCGCGGCCTTCAACCAGTTGGGCATCCAGTTCGCCCTGCTCGAGAAGCTGATCCTCATCGGTTCGGCCGGCCTGGCGGCGGGCTTCGCCCTGGCCTTCGGCCTCGGCGGCCGCGACGTGATGGCCGGCATCCTCTCGGGCTACTACGTCCGCCAGCGTCTCCAGGCGGGTGACACGGTGACCGTGGCCGGCCTCGAGGGCACCGTTCGCGAGGTTGGCCCGGTGGCCACGATCATCGAGACCCGCGAGGGCGGCCTCGTGTCGCGGCACTCGGTCCCCAACGCGAAGATGCTGCAGGAGGCCGTGCGGTAAGCCGGCTGCCGGCGGCGGCGGAGGCCGCCGGCGGCCAACACACCGTGCCCTGAAGTCGGCCGGTGCAGGACACACGCGGGCCCGTGGCGAGCGATCGCCGCGGGCCCGCAGGCTTTTCCGCCGCCAATCTGCCGCACAGGGCGGCGGCCGGCCCTACTGCCGCACGAGGACGCGCGAGCCGGGGCCGAGGATGTCGAGCAGTTCGTCGAGGTCGCGAACCGAGACGATCAGGCTCGAGGGCGGGACGTTGTCGCTGACCACGGCCGGATCATCGGCGGCCTCGATCACGAGCCCCTCGGCGAGCACGACCGACCGCCGCAGGCTGGCCGTTCCCGCCGCGCCGGCCCGGGCGACCTCCGTCACGGGCAGCGAGCCGCCCACGCGGCCGAGGAACTGTCGGCCCACGAGCACCGGGAAACTGCCTGCGTAGTTGCCCGCGAGCTGCAGGCTCAGCCGCCGCCGAGAGATGCTCACCACGGCGTCGAAGGGCCCACGGATCACCTTGAGGTGCTCGCCGGGCACGAGCCGGGCGGGGTCCTCGACCCCGTTGATTTTGGCGAGCAACTGGCATGACACTCCCAACGGCGCCGCGACGGCGTCGAGTGTCTCGCCGGAAGCGACGACATGCGGCGCGAGGAGCAGATCCAGCTGCGAATAGATCACGGTGCCCGCGAGCTGGCCGAGAAGGTCCTCCAGTCGCTGGCTCTCCTCGAGGCCCAACGAAGGATCGTCGTACCAGACCGAGAGCCCGGACAGCGCCTCCGCATAGCGGCCGGCGGCGAGCTTGTCGTGCGCATCGGCCCAGGCCGAGGCGAAGGCCGACGATGACGCGGAACCGGTCCGCGGATCGGGCGTTGTCACCGGTGCCGGCGGCGGGACCAGCGGCGCTGAAGGAAGGCTGCCACCGGGAAGCGTCGCGTATCGGTCGGGCCGCCCTGGTGGATCGTTCGCCGCGGGAGGCGGTGACGACTGCGGATTGAGGTAGGTCGGCGGCTGATCGGCCGCGGCAGCGGCGACAGCACCGGCGGCCGCGGCAGCCAGCGGCACTGCGGTCGCCTCCGGCAACGCGACGGCAGCCTGCGGCAACACGGCAGCGGCCGGCGGAGCCGTCACCGCCGCTGGCGGAACCATAGGCGTTGCCGGAGCCGTTACCACCGCCGGTGCGACGGGCGGCGTGGTCACGACAGCCGCCGGCGCGGCCGGTTGCGGCGGGGCTGCCGGCGGAGGCAGTTCGACCTGCGGAGCCACCGTGGGCGGTGCCATGAACGGCGGCGCATCGGCGGCGGTGGTGGCCTCTCCGGCAGGTGGCGCCGGGCCCTTCTGCACGACGGAGTACGCCCCGTACAAGATCGTGCCGAACAGCACGAGCACCACCAGGGGCTTCAATGCTTCCATGGAGTCGGAATCCCGTTCTCGACGACTCGACGACTTCGACCGCGTGGCCATAGGTCCGGATTTCCGGGGACAGGGGGGCGGAAGGGTACCCGCCCGCCGGGGCCGCGGCCAGACCGCTTCCGCCGCCGGAAACCAGGGTCGCTTGGGAAGCTGGGCAAGCACGTTGGCCAGCCCCGCCTTGCCGCCGCCGGCCATGCGTCGCCGCCCCGGGCGCTCCGCGCGTATATTCATGGGGTCGTCGCCGGATGCGAGGTCGCCCCCGCAGGGTCGCGGAATCGAGCGTTGCCGCGAGGAGGTTCCTGCCATGCGATCGCGAGATGTGGATTGTGGCCGCGTGCGGGACGTCGTCGCCGTGGTCCTGGCCGGCGGCAAGGGTGCCAGGCTCGATCCGCTGACCCGCGACCGGGCCAAGCCTGCGGTGCCCTTCGGCGGCATCTACCGGATCGTCGACTTCGCCCTTTCCAACTGTCTCAACAGCGGGCTGCGTCGGCTCCTGCTGCTCACGCAGTACAAGGCCAGCAGCCTCGATCGGCACCTCAATCTCGGCTGGCACCGGTTCTTCTGCCGCGATCTCGGCGAGTTCCTCGACGTGCTGCCACCGCAGCAGCGGGTGGACGAAAACTGGTACCAGGGCACGGCCGACGCGGTCTACCAGAACATCTACTCGCTGGAGATGGCCGACCCGCGGCTGGTCGTCGTCCTCGCCGGCGACCACATCTACAAGATGAACTACCAGTCGCTCATCGACGCCCACGAGGAGAGCGGCGCCGACGTCACCGTCGGCGCGTTGCCCGTGCCGCTGGAGGCCGCCGGCGAGTTCGGCACGATGCGGGTCGATGCGTCGGGCCGGGTGCGTGAGTTTCGGGAGAAGGTCGCCGACCCGCCCCCGATGCCCGCCGCGCCCCACATGGCCCTGGCGTCGATGGGGATCTATTGCTTCTCGGCCGACTTCCTCCTCGAGCAGCTCCGCCGCGACGCGGCGGATCCGCTCAGCCGCCACGACTTCGGCCACGACATCCTGCCGGCCCTCGTCCAGACGCACGGCGTCCACGCCTTCCCCTTCCGCGATGAGAACCGCAAGCAGGACGCCTATTGGCGCGACGTCGGCACGGTCGACGCCTACTTCGAGGCCAACATGGACCTCATCGAGGTGGATCCGCAGCTGAATCTCTACGACGAGCACTGGCCGATCCGGACCCACCATCCCGCCTATCCGCCGCCGAAGTTCGTGTTCGCCGGCGAGGGGCCCGAGGCCCGCCGCGGGGAGGCGATCGACAGCCTCGTCTGCCCAGGCGCGATCGTCTCCGGTGGCCGCGTGCAGCGGTCGCTGGTCGGGCCCGGCGTGCGGGTCAACAGTTTCGCCCGGGTCGAGGAGAGCATCGTGTTCGAGGGGGTCGACATCGGCCGGCATGCGGTGGTCCGCCGAGCCATCATCGACAAGGGCGTGCAGGTGCCGCCCGGCGTGGCGGTCGGCGTCGATCCCGACGAGGATGCCGCCCGCGGCCTGGCGGTTTCGGCCGCCGGGATCACGGTCGTTCCCAAGGGGTTCTGCTTCGAGTCGAATCTGGTGGCCGGCGCCGCCGGCTGACACACGCCAAGCCCATGCCACTCCGCAACTGCGTTTGTCTCGCCGTCGCCGTGCTCGTCTGCCTGGCGTCCTGGGCAGCCCGCGAGCGGGATGGACGGGGCCGTCGCTTCGGCGAGGTGCTCGGCCACATCGACCGCGCCTACCTGGAGCCGGTCGATGGCGAGTCGCTGTTCACGACCGCCGTCGAGGCCGCCGTCGGCGGCCTCGACGAGCACTCCGCGTTCCTTCGCGACGACGACCGCGATGCGCTCGAGTCGCTGCTCGACCAGGAGTTCGGCGGCATCGGACTGGAACTCGGGATCGACGATCAGACGCGGGCCCTCACCGTGCTGGCGCCGCTGCCCGGCTCCCCGGCCTGGCGGGCAGGGATCGTCGCCGGGGATCGCATCGAGGCGATCGACGGCCAGCCGACGGCGGGCCTGCCCATCCGCGAGGCTGTCCGCCGCCTGCGGGGTCGGCCGGGCGACTCCGTGCGGCTCCGTGTGGTTTCGGCGGTGGCGCGCGACACGCTCGATCCGGCCGCAGCGTCGACCCCGGCGGCCCGCGAGGTCGGGCTCGTCCGCGAGGTCGTGAAGGTCGAGAGCGTGCTCGGCGACCGCCGCCGGCCGGATGGCACGTGGGAGTGGATCGTCGCGGACGAACCCGGCGTGGCGCTCGTCCGCATCGCCTCGTTCGGCGACCACACCGTCGCCGACCTCGATGCCGCCCTCGATGCGATCAAGCGGCAGGCCGGGGACGGGCTGCGCGGCCTGGTGGTCGATCTGCGCGGTAATCCCGGCGGCCTGCTGTCCGCCGCATGCGAGACCTGCGACCGATTCCTCGACGAGGGCGTGATCGTATCGACGGCCGGCCGGCGGTCCGGGGCCGGCGCTGGTGATGCCGCGACGATCCGCCGGGCCGAGCCTGGCGTCGCCCTGCCGGGCGTGCCGCTGGCGGTGCTCGTCGACGGCCTCACGGCAAGCGCCGCGGAGATCGTGGCCGCAGTGGGTCGTGAGAACTGCCGCACGGCCAGGGCCAGCACCGGGTCGGCGTCGCGGGGGGATGCGGCCGCGGCCGGGCCCTGGTCCGCGAGGTCACGGGCCCGCCGCCAGCGCCGCGTCCGCTCCAGTTGCTCGGCCGTGGGGGCGATCTCGAAGCCCGGATCCGGCGACACGCCCCACACGGTGTTCTCGCTGTCGCCAGGGCGGCGGTGAATGGCGACCCGCGACGGCCGCAGGTATTCCGACGTCGTCAGTTTCAGCAGGCTGCGGCCGTCGGAGAGCGGCAGAATCGACTGGACGGTGCCCTTGCCGAACGTCCGGCTGCCGACGATGGTTGCCCGGTGGTGGTCCTGCAGACAGGCGGCCACGATCTCCGCGGCGCTTGCCGTGAGGCCGTCGACGAGCACCGCCAGCGGCACGCCCGGCAGGGCGACGCCAG
>JBJTHX010000113.1:0-16200 GCA_046094745.1 Planctomycetia bacterium | reverse complement strand
AACGGCAGTCACGGCCCGCACGAGGTGGCGATCACGAGCCGGCAGAAGATGGCCGTGGGAGGGGCGGCGGCAGCCGCGAGACTGCCGCCGCCGGCGGGCGGCCTGGAGTGCGTCGTCGTCGTCGACGGCCGCACGGAGGCGGTGCTGCGGTTTCGCGACACCCCGCGGGCCGATGGCCGGTCGTTCGTCGATCACCTCGCCCCCGCCCACGGCCTGTCCCGCGTGATGCTCGTCTCGGGCGACCGCGAAACCGAGGTCGCCTGGCTGGCGAACATCGTCGGCATCCGGGAGGTGCACGCGGGCATCCAGCCGGAGGGCAAGCTCCGGATCGTCGAGGAGGCCACGGCCGAGGCGCCGACCGTGTTCGTCGGCGACGGCATCAACGACGCGCCGGCCCTGGCGGCCGCGACGGTGGGGATCGCGATGGGCACGGCCAGCGACGTGACGAGCGAGGCGGCCGGCGCCGTGGTGATGGACTCGGCGCTCGAGCGGGTCGACGAACTGTTCCACATCGGAAAGCGGCTGCGGACGGTGGCGCTCCAAAGCGCCCTGGGAGGCATGGCCGCGAGCCTCGTCGGCATGGGCTTCGCGGCGGCCGGCTACCTGCCGCCGGCCGCGGGGGCGCTGCTCCAGGAGGCGATCGACGTGGCGGCCGTGGTCAACGCCCTGCGGGTGGCCTGGAACCCGGGCGCGCTCACCGACTACCGGCGCTGAGGAAAAGCCTCGCGGCGGCCGAGGGTTCGCTCGGCCGCGGCGGTCGCGGCCGCGGTCGCGACCGAGCCGCCGGCCCACAGGGCGATGCCCGCCAGGGTGCCGGCGAGGATGCCCGCCGGACCGGCGGCCGCGCCGGCCAGTCCGCAGGTGGCGGCGCTGGTCACCATTCCCGCGGCCTCGCCGACCTGCCGGCTCTCCATCGGCGACCGCCCGGCCTGGTGGGCCCGCCACTCGGCGACCAGCGCCGCGGCCTCGGCCGCGACCGCCGCCGGTACGAGCGTCCGCAGGCCCATCCGCACGGTCGTGCCCAGGGCGGTGCGGATGACGATCCGCTCGCCGGCGCCGATCGCCGCCCGGGCCGACACCGCGGCGAACGTGCGGCCGGCCGCCGCGCGGATCCGGGAGAGCACGATGTCGACCTGCCGGCTCGCCCGCCGGCCGGTGGCACACCAGGTCGCGAAGTGCTCGCAGTTGTCCACGAGCGGCGAATAGCCCTCCCGGCCGACGTGGGCCAGGGCCCGCGCGACGATCTCGGCGGGCGGGAAACATGCCGGAGGGTCGACCGTCACCCGCACCGGCCGCCCGGCGGCGAACTCCGCGCGGCTCGTGCGGACGACCCGGCCGCCGCCGAAGGGATTGCGAAAATCGTCGGGCCGGGCATGCACGACGGTGCCGTCCCCGGCGTCGACGCCATGGTGCATGTAGGTGACGGTCGTGCCGACGACCCGCTGCTCGACCTCCAGGCGATCACCAAGGGCCATGACGAACCTCCTCCCGAACATCTTACGAGTTCGGCGGCCGGCCTGTTCGCTGGCCATGACGGCTTCGTGAGATTTCGATTCAGCCCCCTGCGCATGCTTGTATGCGGCCGCGGCGAGCCCTAGTTTGGCGCGGTCCGTGGTCCGGTAGGCGCCGGGCCGAACGCAGGGAGCGGCGACCATGGAGTTTTTCGAGGCGGCCGGCTCGCTCGGCATCGGGCAGGTGATCCTGCTCGTCGCGGCCCTTGCGATCGCCTTCGGATTCGAGGTCGTCAACGGCTTCCACGACACCGCCAACGCGGTCGCCACGGTGATCTACACCAAGTCGATGAAACCCACGCCGGCCGTGGTCTGGTCGGGCCTGTGGAACTTCATCGGCGTGCACGCCGGCGGGATCGGCGTGGCCTTCAGCATCGTGCATCTGCTGCCGGTCGACCTGCTGGTCAACATCAAGACCGGCCGCGGCCTGGCGATGGTGCTTTCGCTGCTCGGCGCCGCGATCCTCTGGAACTTCGCCACCTGGTACCGCGGCCTGCCCGCGGCCAGTTCGCACTCTCTCGTCGGATCTATCATGGGCGTCGGCATGGCCAACGCCTGGATCGAGCGCGGCTCCCCGTTCGGCGGGATCAATTGGCACAAGGCGGCCGAGGTCGGCATGGCGCTCGTGCTCTCACCGGTGGTCGGCTTCGGGCTGGCCGCCCTGCTGCTCGTGATCGCCAAGCGGCTCGTCCCCGCCCGGGAACTCTACGAGCCGCCCCACGGCGACAAGCCACCCCCCTGGTGGATTCGGGCGCTGCTCATCGGGACCTGCACCGGCGTGAGCTTCGCGCATGGCTCGAACGACGGCCAGAAGGGCATGGGCCTGATCATGCTCGTGCTCATCGGCATCGTGCCCGCCGCCTATGCGCTCGACATGCAGGCCTCGTCGCAGGAGATCGCAGCCACGGTCGCCGCGGCCCGGGGGCTCGAGCAGGAACTCTCCGAGCCGGGGCTGGCCGCGATGATGCAGGCCCTCAAGGAGCAGCACCTGGCCACCGCCCGCGTCGAGCAGATGAGCCGCGGGGCCGCGGTCGCCGCCGCGGAGGAGCTCGAGGCGTCGGCCGTCGAGGACCTGCTCGACCCTTTTCCGCGGAACGACATCGTCCTGGCAACGCTCGACCCGTTGCCGCTCGCACGGGACGTGCTCGCGAGACTCGACGGCCGCACGTCATTCAAGGATCTCGGTGCCGAGGACCGCTGGGCGCTGCGGACCCAGCTCGTCGAGCTCGGAGCGTCGGTGCGGACGCTCCTGCGGCAGTTCGGCGACACGCTCGCCGAGGACCGCCGCCGGGTGCTGAAGAGCCTGGCCGGCCAACTGACCAAGCCGGTCGAATACGTCCCGGAATGGGTGGTCATGGGCGTCGCCCTGTGCCTCGGCATCGGCACGATGTTCGGCTGGGAACGGATCGTGGTCACCGTCGGCGAGAAGATCGGCAAGACGCACCTGACCTATGCGCAAGGGGGCGCGGCCGAACTCGTCGCCGCCTCGACGATCGCCATGGCCGACTCGCTGGGCATGCCCGTGAGCACCACGCACGTGCTCTCCAGCGGCGTCGCGGGCACGATGTGGGCCAACCAGTCGGGCATCCAGCCCGACACGGTCCGCGAGATCGCCCTGGCCTGGATCCTCACGCTGCCGGTGGCGATGGCGCTGGCCGGCAGCCTGTATTGGCTCGCCACGGCATTCGTCGGCTAACGGCCCGGGGCGGGGCCGGCTCAGGCCAGGATCGCCTTGACGACGGTGCCGTGGACGTCGGTGAGCCGGAAGTCGCGGCCGCTGTGACGGTAAGTGAGCCGCTGGTGGTCGATCCCGAGCAGGTGGAGCACCGTGGCTTGCAGGTCGTGGATGTGCACCCGGTCCTGCACGGCCTTGAAGCCGAAGTCGTCGGTCGCACCGTGGATCATTCCGCCCCGCACGCCGCCCCCGGCGAGCCACATGGTGAACCCGTGATGGTTGTGGTCGCGGCCGGCGGTGGGACTCACCTTCTCTCCCCGCGTGAGCTCGACGGTGGGCGTGCGGCCGAACTCACCCCCCCAGATGACGAGCGTCTCGTCGAAAAGCCCGCGCTGCTTGAGGTCGGTGAGCAGGGCGGTCACACCCTGGCAGCTTTCGGCGGCCAGCTTGCGGTGCTCCTTCTCGATGTTCTCGTGGCTGTCCCAGGGCTGCAGCGTGCCGTGCCAGACCTGCACGAACCGCACGCCGCGCTCGACGAGCCGCCGCGCGAGGAGCATCTGCCGGGCCTGCGGCGTGTCGCCGTAGAGCCGGAGGACGTGCTCCGGCTCGCGGTCGACGTCGAAGGCGTCGGTCGCCGCCGTCTGCATGCGGAAGGCCGTCTCGAAGGCCTGGATCCGCGCCTCGAGCGCCGGGTCGGGGCGGGAGGCGAGGTGGCGGCGATTGAGCGCGGCGACGAGGTCGAGTTGGTCGCGCTGCGCGGCGGCGTCGACGTGCCGGCTGCCGAGGTGCTCGATCAGCTCGGCCGCCTTGCGGCCCTCGGTCTCGATGTAGATGCCCTGGTGGTTGCCCGGCAGAAACGAGGACTGCCAGTTGTCCGCCCCGGCGACGGGCATGCCCTTGGGGACGAGGACCACGAACCCGGGGAGGTTGTGATTCTCCGTGCCCAGGCCGTAGGTCACCCAGGCGCCCATGCTCGGCCGGGCCATGATGCTCGCGCCGCAGTTGAGCAGCTTCAGCGAGTTCTCGTGGATCGGCGTGTCGGCGTACATCGAGCGGATGACGCACATGTCGTCGGCATGGGCCGCCGCCAGCGACCCGAACAGCTCGCTGGCATCGAGCCCCGACTGGCCGTAGCGCTTGAACGAGAAGGGCGAGCCCAGCCCGGCCCCCGTGGGCCGCTCCGTCTCGAGGTGCAGCGGCAGCCGCTGGCCGTGATAGCGGGTGAGCATCGGCTTCGGATCGAAGGTGTCCATCTGGGACGGCCCGCCGTTGGCGAGGATCTGGATCACGTGCTTCGCCCGGGGTGGAAAGTGCGGGGCCCGCACCGCCGTCGCCGGGCCGGACGCCGCCTCGGCCCCGCCGAGCCCGGCGCCCAGGCCCACGGCGCCAAAGCCGGCGCCGCAGCGGCGCAGGACTTCGCGCCGGGAGATCGCGGCGGGGTGCAGCGGCAGGTTCATGGCTCGAATCTCCGTCAGTCGCAGTAACAGAACTCGTTGGCGCAGAGCAGCGCCTGGGCCAGGAGCGGCCAGGCCTTCTCCTCGGGAGCGGCTTCCACATACCGCCTGGCCATCGCCACTTCGTCGGCGGCGGGATCCCGGGCGAGCACCCGCCGGTAGAGGGCCACGATCCGCTCGTCGGCCCCGCCGCCGGCGAGCGCGGGGAGCGCGACCACCGCCTCGGCCTGCTGCCACAAGAACGGGCTGTTCATGAGGAACAGGGCCTGCAACGCGTGCACCGAGTCCGACCGCCGGGCGATCGACTGGTCCGGGCTGGCCACGTCGAAGTTCCGCGGCAGGGCCGGGATCCGGAAGCGGTCGGTGTCGCCGTAGACCGCCCGCCGGAAGTTCGTGTCGTCGAGCGGTTCGCTGCGGCCGCCGGGCCGCGTGTCGAGCCGGCCCGCGACGAGCAGGATCCCGTCCCGCAGGGGCTCGAACTCCAGCCGGCGCGGGCTCATCCGCCACAGCAGCCGGTTGCCGGGATCCCGCTCCATGGCCAGCGACGCCGCGGCACTCGACTGTTGCCACGTTGCCGAAGCCATCAGGTAGCGGTGCAGGGCCTTGAGGGACCAGCCGTGCTCCATGAACCAGTGCGCCAGGTGGTCGAGCAGTTCCGGATGCGCTGGCGGCTCGCCCGTGGCGCCGAAGTTGTCGGCGCTGGCGACGAGCCCGGTGCCGAAGTGGTGCTGCCAGACGCGGTTGACGATCACCCGCGCCGTGAGCGGGTTGCGGGGGCTGGCGACGGCACGGGCCAGGGCCAGCCGGCCGTCGTCGGTGAAGCTGCGGTCGTCGACGGCAGCGAGGATCTGCGGGATCCGCCGCGGCACCTGGGCACCGACGCGGTGGAAGTCGCCGCGGGGCATGACGTGTGGATCGACCGGCCGCAGGGAGACCGTCATCGCCTGGGCCCGGTCGAGCGGCGCCGTCGCCTCGAGCGTGCGGAGCTTGTCCCGCAACCCGCCGGCCTCCGCCGCCTCGTCCCAGAGGACGATCTGCGTCTCGTTGACGGCCCGGAGCATGTCCTCGGCCACGGCGTCCCGCGTGAAGGTGATGGGCGACCCGGCCGCGGCGATCAGGGCGGCGATCTCCGCATGGCCGTCCGCTTCCGCCGCGGTCTCGATCAACTTCCCGAACACGTCGGCGACGTCGAGCATGGAGGCCGGCGGCCGCTCCGCGAGCGCCGCCAGCACGCGCGGATCGTGCTCCTCGGGATGCCGCGCGGCCTCCTCGAGCACCTGCGCGGCCGCGGCCGCGAAGCCCTCGCGGGGCAGGGCGAGCAGCCGCGGCCAGAGCCGGAAGGGCTTCTCGCCGCGGTCCACGCTCGCGGCGATGAAGGCGGACCAGCGGCCCGGACCGGAGCGCATGAGGACGCCGCGGGGCGTCCCCAGCGGGATGCTGCCTTCGATGGTGCGGTGCTGCGGCGATTCCTCGACGACGTACCGCAGGTACTCCGTCGCCGTCTGGCGGATCCGCCGGGTCGCGCTGACCAGGGCCTTGTCGGCGACCTCCTCGTGCTTGGCGAGCAGTTCCGCCCGCTGCGCGCGATACTCCCGCACCGCGTCGGCCGCCTCGCCCTCGGCGGGGGCCGGGCCGCCGACCTCCGGGAGGTCCAAGGGCTCCTGGGAACTCGCGAGGATGCCATACAGGGAGTAGTAGTCGGCCGTGGGCAGGGCGTCGAACTTGTGGTCGTGGCAGCGGGCGCAGGAAAGCGTCAGGCCCATGAGCCCGCGGCTGATCACGTCGATGCGATCGTCGATCACCAGTTGCGCGGCATCCGCGTTGCCCTCGAACCGCCGGCCGATCGTGAGGAATCCCAGGGCCCGCAGGTCGGGATGCTCCTCCGCGGGCACGAGGTCCGCCGCGAGTTGCTCCAGCACGAAGCGGTCGAACGGCGTGTCGGCATTGACCGCCTCGATCACGTAGTCGCGGTAGGTGTGGGCGAACGGAATCCGCCGCTCGGAGTCGGTCGACTTGTCGGTCGTGTCGGCATAGCGGGCGACGTCGAGCCAGTGGCGGCCCCACCGCTGGCCGTACTCCGGCCGCGCGAGCAGCTCGTCGACGTACGACTCGTACGCCGCGGGCCACGGACCGGCGGCGACCCGCTCGACCTCCTCGTAGGCGGGCGGCAGGCCGACCAGCGTCAACGAGGCCCGTCGAACGAGCGTCCGCGGATCGGCCGGCGGGCTGTGCGGCAGGCCCTCGGCCGCCAGTCGCGTGCGGATGAAGCGGTCGACCGAATGGGGGCCGGTCGCCGGCGTCGCGGCCGGAATGGGTGGGTCGGTGACCGGGCGGAAGGCCCAGTGGTCGCGGGCCTCTTCGAGCGTCATCGGCCGCCTGCCGCCCCCTTCGCCGGGCGGCTTCAGCCGCGTGTCCGGCGCACCGCGGCGAACCCACTCGACGAGGAGTTCCACCTCGGCGGCGGACAATTCACCGTCCGGCGGCATCTGGGGCCCGTCGTCGGAGTACCGCACCGCCTCGATTAGCAGGCTCGCATCGGCATCGCCGGGCACGATCACGGCGCCGCTGTCGCATCCGGCCCGCCAGCCCGGCTGCGAATCGAGCCGCAGGCCGCCATGCTGCAGTTTCTCCCCATGGCACTCCTCGCAGCGGGCGGCCAGCAGGGGACGAATACGGGATTCAAAGAAGGCTGCGCTCTCGGGATCAGGCGCGACGGGCGGCTCCGGCGTCGCCGCCTGCAGGCCGGCGGTGCCCGCCAACCAGGCGATGACCAACGCGGCGGCGGGCAGGGACGGTTTCATGGCGCTGCTCGGGCGGAGGCGGGAAAAAAGCAGCCTGAACTTCTTTATAGTCGGCTGTTCTGGCCCGATCCACAAACGCGTGGCGTTCTCCCGCACGAATCCCGGCCTGCAGAAGGTTTCCGGGAGGCGAGCCGGCGACACGTCACCGCATCCTTTCGGCCGCAGATGACGATATACTATGGAGGTTTTGCGGTGGCAACCTTCGTCTCGGGCCGTCCCAGCAGACTTCGGTGGCCGGGCAGCCGCACTTACGTGGAGAAGGCACGTGGCTTCCGTCGTGTCAGGCTTGATGCGAGCAGCGGTCATCGGGCTGCCGACCGTGGCCATCACCCTGACCGGAGTGGCCGGAGCCGCTTCCGCCTCGCCCTCGTTCAACCGCGACATCCGCGGCCTGCTCTCGAATCGCTGTCTCCGCTGCCACGGCCCCGACGCGGCCGACCGCCATGGCGGCGGCGACGACGGCCTGCGGCTCGACACGTTCGCCGGTGCGACGGCCGATCTCGGCGGCCACGCCGCGATCGTGCCGGGCAAGCCCGAGGCGAGCGAACTTGTGAGTCGCATCACTTCGACCGATCCCGACCTCGTGATGCCGCCGCCCGAGGCGGGCGAGCCGCTCACGGCCGCCCAAGTCGATCTCCTGCGCCGCTGGATCGCCGCCGGGGCCGCCTACGAGCCGCACTGGTCCTACGTGCCGCCCGTGCGGCCGCCGGTGCCGCCGGTGCACAACGCCTCCTGGCCGCGAAGCGACATCGACCGCTTCATCCTCGCCCGCCTCGAGGCCGTCGGCCTCGAGCCCCGTCCCGAGGCCGACCGGGCCACGCTCGCCCGCCGGCTCGCGCTCGATCTCACCGGCCTGCCGCCCACGCCGGAGGAGGTCGATGCCTTCGTCGCCGACCCGGCACCCGACGCCTTCGAACGGCTCGTCGACCGGCTCCTGGCCCACGACGGCTACGGCGAGCACCAGGCCCGCGAGTGGCTCGACCTGGCCCGCTACGCCGACAGCACCGGCTACGCCGAGGACCAGCCGCGGACGATCTGGGGCTGGCGTGACTGGGTGATCCGGGCCTACGACGCCAACCTGCCGTTCGACGAGTTCACGATCCGACAGATCGCCGGCGACCTGCTGACGACCGCGACGCTCGACGACCGGATCGCGACGGCTTTCCATCGCAACACGCTGACGAACACCGAGGGAGGCACGATCGACGAGGAGTTCCGCACGGTCGCGATCGTCGACCGGGTGAACACCACGATGAGCACCTGGATGGGCACGACGATCGCCTGTGCCCAATGCCACGATCACAAGTACGACCCGCTTTCGCAGCGGGAGTTCTTCGGTCTGTACGCCGTTCTCAACACCACGGCCGACGCCGACCGTCCGGACGAGGCGCCCGTGGTCGAGATTCCCTGGCCGCCGATCGACGATCACCGCCGGTGGCTCGAGAGGGAGATCGCCGCCATCGAGACCCGTCTGCCGCCGCCGGCGCCCGGCGTCGTCGAGCCGCCCGAGTTCCGGCCGGTCCGCGACCTCGTGACCGACCTGCGGAGGCGGATGGACGCGGCGAAGCCGCCGACCGTGCCGGTGCTCGAGGAACTGCCCCACGACAAGCAGCGGGTGACGAAGATCCAGCTGCGGGGCAACTGGCAGAGCCTCGGCGACGAGGTGCGGGCCGGCGTGCCGGCGGTCTTCGCTGCGCAGGCCGCCGCCGGGAACGACCGCTTCGACCGGCTGGCCCTCGCCCGCTGGCTCGTCGACCCCCGGAACCCGCTCACGGCCCGCGTGATCGTCAACCGGATGTGGGAGCGGCTCTTCGGCATCGGGATCGTGGCCACGAGCGAGGAGTTCGGCAGCCAGGGCGACCTTCCCAGCCATCCCGAACTGCTCGACTGGCTGGCCACGGAACTGGTGGCCCGGAAGTGGGACACGCAGGCCATCCAGCGGCTGATCGTGACGAGCGCCGCCTACCGGCAGTCGTCGAAGCCCTCCCCCGAGGCCCTGGCCCGCGATCCGGAGAACCGGCTCATCTCCTGCGGGCCGCGGGTCCGCCTCGCGGCGGAGGTGATCCGCGACCAGACGCTCGCGGCGAGCGGCCTGTTGTCGCGAAAGAAGTGGGGGCCGAGCGTCCATCCACCGCAGCCGAACCTCGGCCTCAAGGCCGCGTTCGGCGGCCAGATCGACTGGCAGACGAGCACCGGCGAGGACCGCTACCGCCGCGCGATCTACACCACCTGGCGCCGCAGCAACCCCTATCCCTCGATGGCGACCTTCGACGCCCCCGACCGCCAGGTGTGCACGATCCGCCGGCCGCGGACCAACACGCCGCTGCAGGCGCTCGTGACGCTCAACGATCCGGTGTACATCGAGGCGGCCCAGGCGCTCGCCCGGCGGATGGTCCGCGAAGGGGGCACGGACGCGGCCGGCCGGGCGGCCCGCGGTTTCCGGCTCGTCCTCGCCCGGCGGCCACAGCCGGCCGAGGTCGCCCGCCTCGTGCGGCTCCACGCGGAGGCACTGGCCGACTACCGCTCCCGTCCCGACGCCGCCGTGAAGATGGCGACCGACCCGCTCGGGCCGATCCCCGGCGACCTCCGCATCGAACCCGCCGACCTCGCCGCCTGGAGCGTCGTCGCCAACGTGATCCTGAACCTCGACGAAGCCTTCATGTGTCCGTAGCCGGTTCGCCGCACGGCCGCTATCGCCCGCGCCCACGCGAACCTGCGACGCCACCGGCACGTTCCTCTTCCTGGGAGAAGTTCGCATGGACCCGATCCTCGAACGCAAACTGCTCGTCACGCGGCGGCATCTGCTCGGCGGCATGGCCGGCAGCATCGGCGGCTTCGCCCTGGCCGACCTGCTCGCGGCCGAGAACCCGGCCGACCCGCTGGCCGCCCGGCGGCCGCCCTTGCCGGCGAAGGCGAAGCGGATGATCGTCATCCACCTCACGGGGTCGCCGCCGAACCTCGACATGTACGACAACAAGCCGGACCTCCTGCGGCTCGACGGCACCGACTGCCCGGCGGAGACGATCGCCGGCAAGCAGTTCGCCTTCACGACGGGCACGCCCAAACTGCTGGGCACCCGGCGGAAGTGGGTGCGGTGCGGCGCCAGCGGCATCGAGCTTTCCGACGCGATCCCGCACCTGCACCGGGTCGCCGACAAGCTGTGCTTCGTGAAGAGCATGTTCACCGACCAGTTCAACCACGCGCCGGCGGAACTGCTCGTCTACACGGGGTCGCCCCGGGCCGGCCGGCCGAGCCTGGGCAGCTGGGCCACCTACGGCCTGGGCACCGAGAACGCCGACCTGCCGGGGTTCGTGGTGCTGATCTCGTCGGGCTCGCAGCCCAACGGCGGCACGGCCAGTTTCGGCGCCGGTTTCCTGCCGAGCGTGTACCAGGGCGTGCAATGCCGCTCCAAGGGCGATCCGGTGCTCTACGTCTCCGACCCGCCGGGCATGGACCGGCCGCTGCGGCGGAAGAGCCTCGACGCCCTTCGCGACCTCAACGAGTTGCAGGCGGCCGAACTCGGCAATCCCGAGACGCTGACGCGGATCGCCCAGTACGAGCTCGCCTACCGGATGCAGGCCAGCGTGCCGGAGGTGATGGACATCGCGCGGGAGCCGCAGCACGTGCTCGAGGCCTACGGTGCGACGCCCGGCGGCGCGAGCCTCGCCAACAACGTGCTCCTGGCCCGGCGGCTGGTCGAGCAGGGCGTGCGGTTCGTGCACCTCTTCGACTGGGGCTGGGACTTCCACGGCACGTCGGCCGACACGGGCATCGGCGACGGCCTCATGCAGAAGGCCGCGACGTTCGACCGTCCCGCGGCGGCCCTGATCGAGGATCTCGAGGCCCGCGGCCTGCTCGACGACACGCTCGTGCTGTGCACGGGCGAGTTCGGCCGGACGCCCTTTCGCGAGGGCCGCACGGCGAAGAGCGCCATCCTCGGCCGCGACCATTATCCCGACTGCTTCACGGTGTGGATGGCCGGGGCCGGCGTGAAGGCCGGGCACGTGCACGGCGCGACCGACGACCTCGGCTTCCGGATCGCCCGCGACCCGGTGCACGTCCACGACCTGCAGGCCACGCTCCTCCACCTCCTTGGCTTCGACCACACGAAGCTCACCTATCGCTTCCAGGGCCGCGACTTCCGGCTCACCGACGTGCACGGAAACGTGGTGCGAGAAATCCTCGCCTGACGCCCGGCCGCTCACCCCATGAGCACGCCGGCGATGGCGGCGGAGAGCGCGTTGGCGAGCGTGCTGATGACGAGCATCTTCACGCCGAGCTGGGCCAGGTCGGCCCGTCGCTCCGGCGCGAGCGTGCCGATGCCGCCAAGCTGGATGCCGATGCTCGAGATGTTGGCGAACGAGCACATCGCGATCGTGGCCAGGGAGACGGCCTTGGGGGACAGTGTGTCCTTCATCCGCCCCATGTCGAAGTAGGCGATCAGCTCGTTGAGGACGGTCCGCGTGCCGAGCAGGCCCCCCACCGCCTGGCAGTCCGGCAGGGGCACGCCGATCAGCCAGGCGCAGGGGGCGAAGACGAGGCCCAGGAGCCGCTGGAGCGACAGTTCAGGCCGGCCGGCCAGGCCGCCGATCCAGCCGAGCACGAGGTTCACCAGCGCCACCAGCGCGATGAACGAGATCAGGATGGCGCCGACGTTGGCCGCCAGGAGCAGGCCCTCGCGGGTGCCGCGGGCCGCCGCGTCGAGGACGTTGGCGTCGAGCCGTTCCCGCGACACGCGGACCGTGCCGAGCGTCTCCGGCACGCCGGACTCGGGGATGAACATCTTGGTCAGATAGATCGTCGCCGGGAAACTCATGAGGATCGCCGTCAGGAGGTCGCGAAGGTCGCAGCCGGCCGCGGCGTAGGCGCCAAGGATCCCGCCCGACACCAGGCCCATGCCGCTGACCATCACCACGGCGAGTTCCGATCGCGTCAGCCGCGGCAGGTAGGGACGGATGACCAGCGGCGCCTCGGTCTGCCCGAGGAAGATCGAGGCCGCCGCGTTGAGCGTCTCGGCCCCGCTCGAGCCGAGGATCTTCGCGGTCGCCCAGGCGAACGCCCGCACCACCTGCTGCATGATTCCCAGGTGGTAGAGGACGGCGAACAGGGCCGCGACGAACACGATCGTGGGCAGGACGCGGAAGGCGAACACGAATCCGGCCGGGCCATCGGGGTCGACGAGCCGGTCGCCGAACACGAACCGCGACCCGGAGTCGGTGCAGGCGAGCACCGCGTTGACCCAGCGGGCGGCCGCCTCGAGCACCGCGCGACCCGCCGTCGAACGGAGCAGGACCATGCCGAACACGACCTGCATGGCGAGGCCGCCGAGCACCATCCGCGGCGCGATCCGCCGCCGGTCCTCGGAGCAGAGCCAGGCCGTCCCCAGGATCGCCACCACGCCCAGCAGGCCCCGGAACCGGTCGAGGTCGCCCATCGCCCACACCCCTTCCTCGGAGGAACCGTCTCACAGCCTGTCGAGGATCAGCCGCCGCGGCGGCGGCGGCTCGGCACCGACGGTGACCGCGGTCTCGAGCATCGCCAGCGCCGCCCGCACATCGGCCGTTTGCGGATCGTAGTGCAGCTCGGCGATCACGTCGCCGGCGGCCACGTGCTCGCCCACGTGGCGGTGGATCACGATGCCGGCGGCCGGGTCGATCGCACCGCCCACCCGCGACCGGCCGGCACCCAGGAGCATCGACGCCTGGCCCACCGGCCAGGCGAGCAGCCGCGTGATGAAGCCCGGCCGATCGATGCGGTAGGCCTCCACCGCCCGCGGCCGCGGCAGCACGCCGTCGGGATCGTCGCAGACCGCCGGGTCGCCCCCCTGCGCGGCGACGACGCGACGAAACCGCTCGAGCGCCGTGCCGTCGGCGATCGCCCGCCGGCAGCGGCCGCGGGCGGCGGCCAGGTCGGGGGCCACGCCGCCAAGGCGGAGCATCTCGGCCGCCAGTTCGAACGCCACCTCGAGCAGGTCCGCCGGCCCACCGCCCCGCAGGCATTCGATCGCCTCCCGCACCTCCAGGGCATTGCCCACCGTGCGGCCCAACGGCGCGTGCATGTCGGTGAGCACCACCCGCACCGGCTTGCCCAGTTCGCGGCCGATCTCCGCCATGCTCGCGGCCAGCCGGCGGGCGTCCTCCTCGCGAGCCATGAAGGCGCCGTCGCCCGTCTTGACGTCGAGGACCAGCCCGTCGATCCCCTCGGCGAGCTTCTTCGAGAGGATCGACGCGGTGATCAGCGGGATGCTCTCCACCGTCGCCGTCGCGTCGCGGAGGGCGTAGAGCACGCGGTCGGCCGGGGCGATCTCGGCGGTCTGTCCGACGAGCACGAGGCCGCACTCCCGGGCGATCCGCCGGTAGGCCGCCAGATCGAGGTCGACCCGGAAGCCGGGAATGCTCTCGAGTTTGTCGAGCGTGCCGCCGGTGTGACCGAGGCCGCGGCCCGAGACCATCGGCACCGTCACGCCGCAGGCCGCCGCGATCGGCGCGACGATGAGGCTCGTCTTGTCCCCCACGCCGCCGGTCGAGTGCTTGTCGACCTTCGGGCCGGGGATGTCGGACAAATCGAGCACCATGCCGGAATGCAGCATCGCCTCGACGAGCGCTGCCGTCTCCGCCCGGCTCATGCCCCGCCACAGGATCGCCATGCAGAGGGCGGCCCACTGGTAGTCGGGCACCGCGCCGGAGGTGATCCCGGCAACGAGAAACCCGATCTCGGCGGCGGTCAGATCGCCGCCGTCGCGCTTGCGGCGGATCAGGTCGACGGCTCGCATGGCGGTGGTCGCGTGGTGAAGCCCGCTCCGCGCGGAGCCGGCGGGTCAGGGTCGGGCGGCGGTGCCGAACTGGCGGTCGCCTGCATCCCCGAGGCCCGGGACGATGAATCCCGAGCCGTCGAGGCCGTCGTCGAGTGCGGCCACGTGGATCGTCACGTCCGGCATGTCCCGCGCGAGACGGGCGACCCCCTCCGGTGCGGCGATCAGGGCGACCAACGCGATCCGCGGCACTCCGGCGTCACGGAGTAGCGCGCAGGTGCGGACGGCCGAGCCGCCCGTGGCCAGCATCGGGTCGACGACGATGGCCATGGCGGCGCCGCAGTTCCGCGGCAGCTTGTTGTAGTACTCCTGGGGCTCGAGCGTCCGCTCGTCGCGAAACAGACCGACGTGCCAGACCTCGGCATCGGGAAGCACGTCGAGAAGGCCGTCGGCCATGCCCAGACCGGCCCGCAGGATCGGTACGATCGCGATCCGATCCGTGACCGTCCGGCCGGCGGCGGTGCCGAGGGGCGTGGCCGCGCGGACCTCGCGGGCTGACAGGTCGCGTGTCGCCTCGTAGCCAAGCAGCCGTGCCAGTTGCCGGACCACGCGGCGAAACTCGGGCGGCCGCGTGGCCGGATCCCGCAGCGTCACCACGTGATGGGCGACGAGCGGATGCGTCGAAACGTGCATGCCGGCCATGGGCAGCCCTTGCGAGGGACCTTGCAATCACCGGCCCGAGATCATATCCCTTCCAGCCGCGGCGGCGCACGCCGCCCCGCGGCCCGGAGACAGTCCATGCACGCACCCGGCCCCGTGGATCCGCTCGTCGCCGCCGCGCGGCGGGCCGCCGACAACGCCCACGCTCCCTATTCCGGCTGGCGCATCGGCGCGGCGGTCGAGTTCGCCGGCGGTACGGGTCCGCCGTTCGTGGGCGCCAACGTCGAAAACGCCTCCTACGGGCTGACGGTGTGCGCCGAACGGACGGCCGTCTTCGCCGGCGTCGTCGCCGGTCATCGGCGGCTCGTGCGGATGGCGGTCACCGGCCGTGACGCGGACGGCCGACCGGTGCCCGGGATCGTGCCCTGCGGCGCATGCCTGCAGGTGATCGCCGAGTTCGGCGGGCCCGAGACCGAGATCCTCGTCGATGGCGGCGGCACGTTCCGGCTCGCGGACTTCCTGCCGCAGCCCTTCGGGCAGGGCGTCAGGGCGCCAGGTCGAGACAGATGAGCGTGGCATCGTCCCGGAGGTAGAGCCGGCCGGCGGCGAGCGCCGGCAGGGCCCGCAGTGTGCCCGACAGCGGGCGGCAGCGGGCGAGCGTCTCGACGCCCGCGGGTGTGGCCCGCAGGAGAACGAGTTCGCCATCGGTCTTGGCGGCAAGGAGTTTCCCGTCGACGGCGATGAGCGTGCCATAGCCGAAGTTCCGCTCCCGCCAGGCTTCCCGCCCCGTCGCGGCCTCGACGCACACCAGATCGGCCGGCGGCACGTCGTCGCGACCATCGATGCCGTAGAGGTGGTCGCCCACGAGCACCGGCGTGCAGTACTGCGAGGCGAGCGGCCCCGCGCCCTGCCAGATGGGCTTGGCCGCGGTGCGGTCGAAGGCCGCGCACACGCAGCCCACGCCGTAGGCGCTCGTGACCAGGAGCCGATCGCCGCCCATGACGACCGGCGACGCGGCGTTCACGGTCGGCCCCCGCTGGCCGAAGGGAAAACTCCAGCGGACCTCGCCCGCGGCCGCGTCGAGCAACAGGCAGGAGAGCCGCGCCACCACGAGCACGTGCGGCCGCCCGCCCACGTCCACGGCCACCGGCGCCGAGTAACTCGCCGCCTCCGCAGTCCGCTGCCAGGCGGTCGTGCCCGACTCGAGGGCGAAGGCCACGATCCCAGCGTCGCCCCGGCCGCCGACGTTGACGATCACGCTGCCGGCCGCAACGACGGGCGTCGACCCGCCGCCGAAGTAACCCTCGGCCGCCGCAAACTCGCGGTGCGTCCGCCGCGACCACCGCTC
>JBJTHX010000112.1:0-4391 GCA_046094745.1 Planctomycetia bacterium | reverse complement strand
CCAGGAACGCGGCGTCGTCGGGCGGGCCGGCTTCCCGGAGCCGCACGGCGATCTTCGCGGCGGCGTCGTGCACCACCGCGGCGTTGGCGAGCGCGAGCGCCTGCTGCGGTACGATGCTCTGGTCCCGCTGGTAGCACTCCGTCACGGCGGCGTCGTCGAACGTGGTCAGGAACGCATTGCGGCTGATGTCGGAATGCCAGAAGTAGAGGCTCCGGCGCAGGGACTGCGGCTGCTCGGCCTCCGGCACCGGCGGGCCGCCGATCGACGGATCGAGCGTGCCCGCGAGCGAGAGGATCGCGTCGCGGACGACCTGGGACTCCAACCGGATCGGCTCCCGCCGCCAGGCGAGGTGGTTGTCGGGATCGGCCGCGAGCGCCGCCTCGGCGCCGGCCGTCGACGAGCTCATGCGGTAGGCCGCCGACGTGACGATCAGCCTGTGCAGGTGCTTCATGCTCCAGCCGTTGTCGACGAGTTCGCTCGCCAGCCAGTCGAGCAACTGCGGATGCACGGGCGCATTGCCCTTGCGGCCGAACTCGAAGACGGTCGCCACGAGCGGCGTGCCGAGGTGCCTCATCCAGACGTGGTTCGCCGCCACGCGGGCCGTGAGCGGGTTGCGGGGGTCCGTGATCCACCGGGCCAGCGCCGTCCGCCGGCCGGTGCTCGTGGCGGGGAACGGGACGGCCGGGTCGTCCGCGCTGGAGTTCTTGAACCGCGTGGGCGTCCACCGGCCGCCGATGGGCGGCGTGAACGGGCCGCCCTTCTGGGCCGCCTCGACGGCCGCGGTGAGCGACTCCCGGGCCTTGGTCAGGTCTTCCTCGATGGACTTGAGCTTGTCGGCGGCCTTGCGTTCCGCCGCGGCCGTCGCGAGATCGGCCGACACCTTCGCAACCCGCGCCCAGCCCCGGGCGACGGCGGCCTCCCGCTCGGCCTTGCCGGCGGCGGCGGCCGTCTCGGCCGCCCGCGCCTTTAGCGGGGCATCCGCGCCGGCCCGTGCGGCCGCCAGGGCGGCCGCGCCGGCCTCCACCCGCAGTTGCATGGCGGCCAGTTCGGCCCGGGCGGCCGCCACGGCCTGCTCGGCGGCGGGCGAAGCCGAACTCCGCGCCAGGGTCTCCGCGTTGGTCAGGGTGCGCCTGGCGGCCAGCAGGTGCGCGTCGCCCACCCAGGGGCGGAGCTCGGGCCGGAACACCGCCGTGGGGAGCTGCACGGGCCGGATGTCGAGTTCGCGAAAGGCGATCACCTCTGGCACGCCGGGCTCGATCGGCTTCGACGTGTCGGGCTTCGTGTCGTCGCCCCGCACGAAGAGGTAGGTCGGCCGGTCGAGATGGCCGTCGAAGACGCGGGCGATGCCGTTCCGCTCCAGGTCGCCCTCGCCGGGGACCACGTCGAGGCGGGTCTCGATCGGCTCGAAGAAGGCGCGGAACCGGTAGTAATCCTCCTGCTGGATCGGGTCGTACTTGTGGGCGTGGCACTTCGAGCAGTTCATCGTCATGCCGAGGAGGCCCTTGCCGACGTGCTCGACCGTCTCGTCGAGCCACGGCGTGCGATTGAAGAGAAAGTAGTTGCGGGCCAGGAAGCCGGTGGCCCGGAGCTTGGCGAGGTCGTCCGGATAGAGCTCGTCGGCCGCGAGCATCTGGTGGACCATCTCGTCGTAGCCCGTGTCGGCGTTGAGGTTCTCCACGATCCAGTCGCGGAAGTGCCACATGTGCTTGGCGCTGTTGCGATGCTGGTCGCCGAGCCCCCACCAGTCGGAATACCGCCACACGTCCATCCAGTGCCGCGCCCACCGCTCGCCGTGCCGCGGGTCGGCGAGCAGCCGGTCCACGAGCCGCTCGTACCAGTCCGCGGAGGCGTCGGCCTCCAATGCCGCGAGTTCCTCCGGCTGCGGCGGCAGGCCGATGAGGTCGATGAACAGCCGGCGGACGAGGATGTGCCGCGGGGCCTCGGGCTGCGGCGACACGCCGGCCTTCGCGCGGGCGGCGGCAAGGAAGGCGTCGATCGGGTTCCGGATCCCGGCAACGCCATCGACTGCGGGCACGGCGGGCCGCACGCGGGGCTGGAACGCCCAGTGGTCGCGCGGGTCGGCCTCCGGCTTCTCGTCCGGCGGAGCGGGGCAGCCGGCCGCGAGCCAGTCCCGCAGCAGCGCCACCTGCTCCGCGGAGAGCGGCTCGCCTTCGCCCTCGGGCGGCATCCGCGACGCGGGCTCGGGATCGCTCGTCCGCGCCACGAGCAGGCTCTTGTCCGGGTCACCCTTCGCGATCACGCCGCCCGACTCGCCCCCCTCGAGCATCAGGGCGACGGTGTCGAGCCGCAGGCCCGCCTCCTGCTTGAGCCCGCCGTGGCAGGCGAAGCACCGCTCGGCAAGTAGCGGGCGGAGTTTCTCGGTGTAGACGGCCAGAGGGGCGTCCGTCGCGGCCGCGTCGGCAAGCGGCCAGGGCAGGGCCAGGCAGCCCAACGCGTGCACGATCCTGCGCATCACGGAGGGGTTCACGGTGTCGTGCTCCGGAGCTGCGGGCGGGGGTCCCGGCGGCACGGCCATGCCACCCGGACCCCGCAAGTCTAGCCCTCTCCCGCCGTCCTGTCACGCCGTGCCGTGCCGGGGGGAGGCATAGGGACTCATCGAGCATCGGCCCAACTCCGGCATCTGCCTGTGGGAACTGACGCCCCGAGAGCTCGAGTGCATCCACGAACTCCGGTTCGTCAACGAGCCGAGCGCAGCCGAGAAGGTGGCCCACAGCGCGGCGGCGAGCCACCTGGCCCGACTGCAGAATCTGTGCGATGAGATGGACGCCATGGCCCGGCGGCCCGCCCTGGCGGAGCCCCGCCGCTGACCACGGGTGCCGTCCGGCTCACGACCGGCCCGGCTACGCCAGCAGGTCGCGCACGACCCTGCCGTGCACGTCGGTGAGCCGGAAATGGCGGCCCTGGAACTTGTAGGTGAGATGCGTGTGGTCGATGCCGAGGAGGTGCAGGAGCGTGGCGTTGAGGTCGTGCACGTGCACCGGATCCCGGGCGACGTTGTAGGAGAAGTCGTCGGTCGCGCCGTGGACGTGACCCCCCTTCACGCCGCCTCCCGCCAGCCACATCGTGAAGCACCGCGGATGGTGGTCGCGGCCGAAGGCCGTGGGCGTGAGATCCCCCTGGCAATAGACGGTGCGGCCGAACTCACCCCCCCAGACCACGAGCGTCTCGTCGAGCAGGCCCCGCTGCTCGAGATCCGTGACGAGCGCCGCCGAGGCCTGGTCGACGTCGCGGGCCTGAAGCGGCAGTTGCTTCGGCAGGCTCGCATGCTGGTCCCAGCCCATGTGGAACAGCTGCACGAACCGCACGCCCCGCTCGGAGAGCCTCCGGGCGAGCAGGCAGTTGGCGGCGAACGTGCCCGGCTTCGTCACGTCGGGGCCGTAGAGGTCGAGCACGTGCCGCGGCTCGGAGGAGATGTCGATGAGACCGGGCACCGCCGACTGCATGCGGAAGGCGAGCTCGTACTGCGCGATCCGCGTCTCGATCTCCGGGTCGCCGACCGCCTCGCGGTGCAGGGCGTTGAGCGCCTGGATGTCGTCGAGCATGTCGCGGCGGCGGGCCGCGTCGATGCCGGCCGGGTTCGACAGGTGGAGCACCGGGTCGCCCCGGCCGCGAAACTTCACCCCCTGGTGCCGCGACGGCAGGAAGCCGCTGCCCCACAGCCGGTCGTACAGCGGCTGGTCCTCCGGATTGCCCGAGCCGCGCGAGACCATCGCGACGAAGGCGGGCAGGTCGCGGTTCGCGGTGCCGAGCCCGTAGGACAGCCAGGCGCCGAGGCTCGGCCGACCCGCCAACTGGGCGCCGGTGGTCATGAACGTGATCGCCGGGTCGTGGTTGATCGCCTCCGTCACCATCGACCGCACGACGCACAGCCGATCGGCCACCCGCGCCTGGTGGGGAACCAGCTCGCTGAACCAGCATCCGCCGCCGCCGTGCTGCGCGAACGTGTAGGGCGACGCCACGAGCGGAAACGACTTCTGGCCGGCGGTCATTCCCGTGAGCCGCTGGCCGTCGCGGACCGACGCGGGCAGTTCCTCGCCATGCCGCTGTGCGAGCACCGGCTTGGGGTCGAAGAGGTCGAGCTGCGACGGCCCGCCTGACTGGAAGAGATAGATCACCCGCTTCGCCCTGGCCGCGAAGTGCGGCAGCCCGGCAAGCCCGCCCGCCTCCGCCGCCTCTTCGGCCAGCAGCGTGCGGCAGGCCGTCAGGCCCAGGCCGAGGCCCGCGCCGGCGAGGAAGCGGCGCCGGGAGACCGCGTCGGCGCCGGAGGGGAAGACGGCCAGGGTGGACGGGGATGCATGGCGTCGCATGGCTTCACTCCCGCGTGAGGAACTCGTCGAGGTTCAACAGCACGCTGCCGACCGTCGCGTAGG
>JBJTHX010000111.1:0-4635 GCA_046094745.1 Planctomycetia bacterium | reverse complement strand
GCACCACCTCCAGCGAAAGAAGAGCCCGAGATGGCCACCGAGTTCAAACTCCCCGACCTCGGCGAGAACATCGCCTCCGGAGACGTCGTGACCGTGTTCGTGTCGCCGGGCGACGTCGTCAAGCCGGGCCAGGCGCTCCTGGAAGTCGAGACCGACAAGGCCGTGATCGAGGTGCCCTGCCCGCCGGGTGGACGAATCGCCGCGGTGCTCGTCAAAAAGGGAGATACCGTCAAGGTGGGGCAGGCGCTGGTGACGCTCGAGCCGGCCGGGTCTGCCGCCGCGCCGGCCCCGGCGGCCAAGCCAGCGGCACCTCCGCCCCCGGCTCCAGCGGCGGTCCCGCCACCTGCGGCCGCGAAGCCCGCAGCCCGCCCGGAGCCCGTCGCTCCGGCGCCGGTTCCCTCTCCACCCCCGGCCGTCGCTCCGGCCGCGCCGCAGCCCGTTGCCGCTGCCGCGGGTGCCGCCACGGCCGTCGAGCCCGCCGGGCCGGCGGTGCGCCGGCTGGCGCGGGAACTGGGCGTGGATTTGGCCCGGGTTTCAGGGACCGGCCCGGGCGGGCGGATCGTCCGCGAGGACGTGATCGCCGCGGTGCGACAGTCCAGCAGTTCGGGTGGCTCCGCGCGGACCCGGCCGGCGTCGACCGCCACCGAGCGGGACGACTGGGGCCCGATTCGGCGCGAGCAGATGTCCCGGATGCGGAAGACGATCGCGGCCAACATGGTCCGTAGCGTCTCCACGATCCCGCACCTCACGAACTTCGATGATGCCGACGTCACGGAACTCGAGCATCTCCGCAAGGCGAGCGCCCCCGAATATGCCAAGAGCAACCTCAAGCTCACCGCGCTGGCCTTCGTCGTGAAGGCGGTGAGCCTGTCGCTGCGGCAACACCCGGGCGTGAATGCCTCGATCGATCCCGAGAAGGGCGAGCTCGTCTACAAGGATTACGTCAACATCGGGCTTGCCGTGGATACGCCCCGCGGCCTCGTGGTGCCGGTGCTCCGCGACTGCGACCAACTGTCGATTCCGCAGATCGCCCAGACGATCGCCGACACCGCCGAGAAGGCCAAGACGGCCCAGTACGGGCTCGAGGACCTGCGGGGCGGCACGTTCACGATCAGCAACCTGGGTGCCGTGGGCGGCGTGTATTCGACGCCCATTATCAACTGGCCCGAAGTGGCTATCCTTCTCCTGGGCCGGACTCGAAAGATGCCGGTCGTCCACGAGGATCGGATCGAGCCCCGCCTGATGATGCCGCTCTCGCTCTCGTACGATCATCGGATGATCGACGGTGCAATGGCGGCCCGGTTCCTCAACGAGGTGATCGGCTACCTTGAGAGTCCGGGCCGGCTGCTGCTGGCGATGTAAATGAGCACGATCGACGGCATCGATTCGACCGGCACCGCGAGCCTGGCCTTCCTCGAGGAACTCTTCGAACGGTACCAGGCCGATCCCGCCAGCCTGCCCGATGATTGGCGGGCGTATTTCGACGGGCTCCAGGTGCCGGCGCCGGGCCGCCCCGCGGCCGCCAACGGCCACGCCGCCGGCAACGGCGTGGCCGCCCCACGTCCGCCGGCCGGTTCGAAGCTCGTTGCGCCGGACGGGATCGCGACGGGGCACGCCGTGGCGATCGCCTCCGGCCCGGTCTCGCTGCCCGCCGCCCCCGCGGGCGAGGCGATGCCGCTGCCGCTGCCGCCGATCGTCACGGGCACCCGGGGCGAGGAGCGGGTCGCCTTCCTCCAGGACCGGGTCGACCAACTGGTGCGGGCCTACCGCGTCCGCGGCCATCTGATGGCCGAGATCGACCCGCTCGGCCGGCCGCGGCCCGGACTCCCCGAGCTCGATCCGCGGTTCTATCACCTGACCGAGGAGGACATGGACCGCTCCTTCTCGACCGACACGATCGAGGGGCCGCAGTCGATGTCGCTGCGGCAGATCATCAAGCGGCTGCGGAACACCTACTGCCGCTCGATCGGCGTGCAGTTCATGCACATGGACGACCTGCGTGTGCGGCAGTGGCTCCAGGTGCGGATGGAGGGCTGCGAGAACCGGATCCAGCTCGACCGCCGGCAGCAGCTGCGGATCTACCGGCAGATGACCACGGCGGCCGTGTTCGAAGAGTTCATTCAGAAGCGATTCCTGGGGGCCAAGAGCTTCTCGCTGGAGGGTTCGGAGAGCCTGATCCCGCTGGTGGAGATGGCGATCGAGCGGGCCGCCGCCCAGGAAATCGACGACTGCGTGCTGGCGATGGCCCACCGCGGGCGGCTCAACGTGCTCGCCAACATCATGGGCAAGAGCCCGCAGCGGATCTTCCGCGAATTCGCGGACATGGATCCCGAGCTGCACGTGGGCCGCGGCGACGTGAAGTACCACCTCGGCCATTCGACCGACTACAAGGCCGGTAACGGCCGCAGCGTGCACCTCACGCTGTGCTTTAATCCCAGCCACCTGGAGTACGTCAACCCCGTGGCGATCGGGCGGATGCGGGCCCGCCAGGATCGGGCCGGCGACCTCGTCCGCCAGGGCGGGATGGTGATCCTCATCCACGGCGACGCCGCCTTCGCCGGCGAGGGGATCATCCAGGAGACGCTCAACTTGAGTGAGCTCGACGCCTACCGCGTCGGCGGCACGCTCCACGTGGTGGTCAACAACCAGATCGGGTTCACCACCGGTCCGCGGGAGGCCCGGTCGTGCATGTACGCCACCGACGTGGCGAAGATGCTCCAGATCCCGATCTTCCACGTCAACGGCGAGGACCCGGAGGCCGTCGCCCAGGTCGTGAATCTGGCGATGGACTTCCGGCGGGAGTTCCAGCGGGATGTCGTCATCGACATGTACTGCTTTCGCCGTCGTGGTCACAACGAGGCGGACGAGCCGGCGTTCACCCAGCCGGCGCTGTACCGCGAGATCGAGAAGCGGCCGAGCGTCCACGAGAGCTACCTGGAGAAGCTGCTCAAGCTCGGCGACGTGGCCCGCGAGGAGGCCCAGCGGATCGTCGAGGAGCAGCATGCAAAATTGGCCGCCGACCTGTCCGTGGCCAAGAGCGACGACTACGTGCACAAGAGCGACGTGGGGGGCTTCTGGGCCTTCTACGTGGGCGGCCGCGAGCGGGAGGCGGCCGACGTCGACACGGGCGTGGCTCGCGACGTGATCGTGCGGCTGCTCGAGCGGCTCGTGGCGCTGCCCGAAGGCTTCCAGCCGCACGCCAAGATCCAGAAGTTCCTCGAGGGTCGCCTCCAGATGGCGGCCGGGGCGGCACCGCTCGATTGGTCGGCGGGCGAGGCCCTCGCGCTGGCCAGCCTGGCGGTGCAGGGCCTGCGGGTGCGGCTCTCGGGGCAGGACAGCCAGCGGGGCACCTTCAGCCATCGCCACGCGGTGATCCACGACGCCGTCACCGACGAGACATGGTGCTCGCTCGAGCACCTCACTCCGGACCAGGCGCCGGTCGAGATCTACAACAGCCCGCTGTCGGAGTCCGGCGTGCTCGGCTTCGAGTACGGCTACAGCCTCGACTGCCCGGATGGCCTCGTCATGTGGGAGGCCCAGTTCGGCGACTTCGTCAACGTGGCCCAGGTGGTGATCGACCAGTTCATCGTCAGCGCCGAGGACAAGTGGAACCGGCTCTCGGGCATCGTGCTGCTCCTGCCGCACGGGTTCGAGGGGCAGGGACCGGAGCATTCGAGCGCCCGGCTGGAGCGGTTCCTGTCGCTGTGCGCCAAGGACAACATCCAGGTCGTCCAGCCGACCACCCCCGCGCAGCTCTTCCACTGCCTGCGGCGGCAGGTGCTCCGCGTGTGGCGGAAGCCCCTGGTGGTGATGACGCCCAAGAGCCTGCTGCGGAACCCGCAGTGCGTCTCGCCGCTCGACGACCTGGTGCACGGGTCGTTCCAGCGGGTGATGCCCGACGCCTCCGGGACGCCGAGCCGCGACATCCGGCGGATTCTCCTGTGCACCGGAAAGGTCGCCTACGAGCTCGAAAAGCGCCGGCAGGAACTCGGCCGTCGCGACGTCGCGATCGTCCGCGTCGAGCAGCTGTATCCGCTGCCGAAGGCCGCCCTGGAGGCGGCCCTGGCGGGCTACGCGCCCGGCACGCTGGCGGTCTGGGTGCAGGAGGAGCCCGAGAACATGGGCGCCTGGCGATTCCTGCGGATCCACTTCGGGGACCGGCTCTGCGACCGGTTCCCGTTCACGGGCGTCTGCCGGCAGAGCGCCGCCAGTCCTGCCACGGGTTCCAAGAAGAGCCACGACGTCGAACAGAACGAACTGCTCGGCGCCGCCTTCACCAGTTGACGGACGCCGGCCGTCGCCGCCCTCCCCCACCTCATTCCCTCCATCCCCAAGGCAGCCATGGCACTCGAATTGAAGGTTCCCGAAGTCGGCGAGTCGAGCACCGAGGGGATGATCGGCACCTGGAAGAAGCGCGAGGGCGACGGCGTCGCCCTCGACGAGCCGCTCGGCGATCCGCACATCGTGTTCCGCGACTACTACGACATCGGCATCGCCGTCGGCGGCGGCAAGGGGCTCGTCGTGCCGGTGATCCGGAACGCCGAGCGACTCTCGTTCGCCGAGATCGAGCAGACGATCTCCGAGCTCGGCGACCGGGCGAAGAAGAACGCGATCCGGCTCGAGGAGCTCCAGGGC
>JBJTHX010000110.1:0-4719 GCA_046094745.1 Planctomycetia bacterium | reverse complement strand
GGCCCTGCTACATTCCCGCCCCCGCAACCCAGGAACCCCCGCCATGGCCTCCCGACGTCGCTCGTTCCGCCTGCTGGCGGTGGCCGCCGTCGTCGCCCTCGTGGCCGTCGCGACGGCCGGTGCCGTCCACGGCCAGGCCGTCGCCCCGCCGCCGGCCGCTCCCGTGGCCCAGGCGCCCGCGGCGCCGCCCCCGCTCGCACCCCGGGATCAGGCGGCCCTCGACCAGTTGCTCGCCGCCTGGGAGGCCCGCAGCGCCGCCGTGCGGACCTGGTCGTGCACGTTCTTCAAGTGGGAGTACAACGCCTGGAGCCCGGCCGACGAGAAGGGGGAGCGGCTGGCCTTCGCGGAGAGCACGGGCGAGCTCAAGTACGGGGCGCCCGACAAGGGCCTGTTCCGCGTCAAGGAGTCGAAGCAGTGGAACCCGCAGACGCGGCGGTACGAGGTCCGCGGCGGCGAGTCGGGCGAGCACTGGGTGTGCAATGGCGAGAGCATCTTCGAGTTCCGCCATGCCGACAGACAGCTCCGGGAGACGAAACTCCCTCCGGAGATGCGCGGCAAGGCGATCAGCGACGGGCCGCTGCCGTTCGTGTTCGGCGCCCGGGCCGACACGCTGAAGAAGCGGTACTGGATGCGGGTCATCACGCCGCCCGCCGTCCAGGACCAGATCTGGCTCGAGGCCCTGCCGCGGTTCCAGGCCGACGCCGCCAACTTCTCCAAGGTGGAGCTGATCCTCCAGGCCCGCGACCTGATGCCGTTCGCGATCCAGATCTACAAGCCGGGCGGCCAGGACCGCGACGTCTTCCAGTTCGATCCGCGGACCAGCCTGATCGACAAGGGGCTCGACCTGTTCCGCGACTTCGCCAAGCCGACCACGCCCTTCGGCTACAAGTACATCCTCGAGGACGTGCCGACCGCCCAGCCGGCGCCGCCACCCTCCGGCCCGCGGCCCGCCGTGCCTGCGAATCTGCCGCGCCGGCGGCTATACTCCGATCGGTCGATCGCCCGCAGAGAGCCGTTACGGATGCCGCTCCTCGAACCCTCCCACCCGCTCTACGAACTGTTGCAGCGGGACCGGCGGTACACGCTCGACGCCTACGTGTTCGTGCTCGAGGCGTTGTCCTTCGCCCAGGAATCGCTCGGCATGGGGGCGGAGCCGGCGGCGGAGGACCTGGAGCCGCTCGGACAGGCCGAGGCCGCCGCGGCGAAGCCGCGGCAGCGGGGCGGGCGGGGGCGCCAGCGGCAGGCCGCGCGGGAGGTGTGCGGGCAGCAGCTCTGCGAGGCTGCCCGGCTCTACGGTCTGCAGCAGTACGGGTATCTGGCGCCGACGGTCCTGTCCGCCTGGGGCATCCGCTCGACCGACGACTTCGGGGCGATCGTCTTCAACATGATCGACATCGGACAGATGCGGAAGACAAAGGCCGACCGGCGGGAGGACTTCCACGGGGTCTACGACTTCGGCGAGGCCTTCCGGCGGGATCTGGCGTTCGTGGTGCCCGACCCCGTATGAGGGAGGCCGGACCATGACCGATCGCTGCCACGGCGGCGCTCGTGCGGGCTTCGCCGCGGCCCTGTTGGTCGAGGCCGTCTGGCTCGTGTTTCTCGCCTGGCTGGCCTGGCGGACGCCATGAGCACGCTGTCGTTCGCCGCCGTGCCGCTGTGGGCCGCGCTGCTGCCCCTCGCGGCCTACCTGCTGGTGCTGGCCCTCGTGCACCTGCGGAGCAGGCCGTCGACGCTCGCCGGCTCCTGGGACCTGCTCCTGCTGGCCGCGGGAATGGCGGGGCTCGTGGCGGCCGGCCCGCTCGCGCTCCTGCAGCCGGTCGCGGGGGGCACGGCGTGGGCGTCCGGCATGCTGCTGCTCGCCATCGGCCTCGTGTTCGCCGCCGTGCTGCTGGCCGCGCGGCCCCGGCTCGTGGTCTACAACATCACCCTCGACCAGCTGCGGCCGCTCGTGGCGGAGGTCGCCGCGGCGCTCGATCCCGCGACCCGGTGGGCCGGGGAGACGGCGGCGCTGCCGGGCCGCGGCATCCAGGTCCATCTCGACGGCCGCGGCGCCATGCGGAGCGTGAGCGTCGTGGCGCTGGGCGGCCGGACGAGCGCTGAAGGCTGGGCCGAGTTCAGCCGGCGGCTCCGCCAATCGATTCGCGGGCTCCGCGTCCGCCGCAGCCCCTGGGCGATGCTGTTCGGCGGCTGCGGGTGCCTGCTCGTGGCCGCCGCTGCCTGGCTCGCCTGGCCGCCGGCCGCCGGTCGCCGGGCCCCGGCGTCGCCCCCGCATTCCGTTCCCATGCCCGGAGCCATGCATGCCCCTGCCGGTCGACCTGTCGCCGCATGAGATCGCCGTCCCGCTGGTGATCCGCAACGCACCGCCGGGGCGGCTGTACGAGGACGCCGTGTCCCGCGAGGCCGCGGCGATCATGTCGACCGGCGCGATCGCGATCCGCTCCGGGGCCAAGACGGGCCGCAGCCCCGCCGACAAGCACGTCGTGCGGGACCCCGAGTCGGAGGCCGACGTCTGGTGGGGGAGCGTGAACCACGCCATCGACGACCACACCTTCCTCCGCAACCGGCAGCGGGCCGTCGACTACCTCAACACCCGCGACCGGGTGTACGTGTGCGACGGCTACGCCGGCTGGGACACCGGCTGCCGGATCAAGGTCCGGGTGCTCTGCGCCCGCGCCTACCACGCGCTGTACATGCAGAACATGCTCATCCGGCCGACGCTCGACGAATTGCGGGAGTTCGGGGCGCCGGACTACGTGATCTACAACGCCGGCCAGTTTCCCGCCAACCCGCACACGACCCACATGACCAGCCGCACGAGCATCGACCTGTCGCTCGAGCGGCACGAGCAGGTGATCCTCGGCACCGAGTACGCCGGCGAGATGAAGAAGGGCGTGTTCACCTACATGCACTGGCGGCTCCCCGGTCGCGGCGTCCTCTCCATGCACTGCTCGGCCAACCAGGGGCTCGCGGCGGACGGCCGGCCGGGGGAGGTGTCGCTGTTCTTCGGCCTGTCGGGAACCGGCAAGACGACCCTCTCGGCCGATCCGGCGCGGCGGCTGATCGGCGACGACGAGCACGGCTGGGGCGACGACGGCGTGTTCAACATCGAGGGCGGCTGCTACGCCAAGTGCATCCATCTCGCCGAGAGCCGGGAGCCGGAGATCTGGCGGGCGATCCGCTTCGGCACCGTGCTCGAGAACGTGGCCTACGATCCGGAGACCCGCCGCGTCGACTACGACTCGAGCGCCGTCACGGAGAACACCCGGGCCGCCTACCCGATCGAGTTCATCGACAACGCCCAGGTGCCGTGCGTGGGGCCGCATCCGCGGCACGTGATCTTCCTGACCTGCGACGCCTCGGGGGTGCTGCCGCCGGTCAGCCGGCTCTCCCGGGAGCAGGCGATGTATCACTTTCTCTCGGGCTACACGGCCCGGGTCGCGGGCACGGAGATGGGCGTCTCGGAGCCGCAGGTCGCCTTCTCGGCCTGCTTCAGCGCCGCCTTCCTCGTCCGCCACCCGGCCGTCTATGCCCGCCTGCTCGCCGAGAAGCTCGCCCGGCACGACGCGCGGGCCTGGCTCTTGAACACGGGCTGGACCGGCGGCGGCTACGGCGTGGGACGGCGGATCGACCTCGCGGCCACGCGGCGGATCATCGACGCGATCCACGCGGGCGCGCTCGACGCGGCCCCGGTGCGGCGGGATCCCGTGTTCGGCCTCGACGCGGTGACGCGGGTGCCGGGCGTCCCCGAGCGTCTCCTCGTGCCGCACCAGGCCTGGGCCGACGAGGCCGCATGGGAGGCGGCCGCCCGGTTGCTCTCCGCCAAGTTCAAGGAAAACTTCCGGGCCTATGCCGGGCAGGCCGGGCCCGACGTCGCCGCCGCGGGGCCCGCCTGATGCCGCCCCCGACCGCGGCGCCCGGCGACCCCGGCCACGTCCGGCTCCTGCTCGACTCGTTCGCCCGGCTGCTGGGACGGGAACTCGTCGACCGCTCCGGCGGGCCGGCCGAGCAGGCGGAGCGGCTCTTCCACGCGCCGTTCGTGGTCGTCGCGCACGGCACCGAGGCCGATCCCATCCTGGCCTACGGCAATGCCGCGGCCCTGGCCCTCTGGGAGATGGACTGGGCGACGCTGACCCGCACGCCCTCGCGACTCACGGCGGAGCCCGTGCACCGCGACGAGCGGGCGCGGCTGCTCGCGCGGACGCTCCGCGACGGCTTCGTGGATGACTACGCCGGCATCCGCATCTCGAGCACCGGCAAGCGGTTCCGGATCGAGCAGGCCATCGTGTGGAACCTCGTCGACGCGGGTGGCGTGGTCCACGGCCAGGCGGCCACGTTCGACCGCTGGACGTCGCTCCCGGTTGCCGGGACCGGGCAGGCGTCCATAATGCCGTCAACCCCGGAGGACTGATCATGATGACCGTGAAGGTGGGAGCCGTGGTGGCGATGATGGTGGCATGCGGCTTCGCCGCGGCCGTGGCCCACGGGGCCGCGCCGCTCGCGGGCGAGATGAAGGGCATCGACGGCAAGCCGGTCGATCTCTCCGCCTACAAGGGCAAGGTGGTGCTCGTCGTCAACGTGGCCAGCCGCTGCGGCTACACCGGCCAGTACGCCGGCCTGCAGAAGCTCTACGACGCCCACAAGGACAAGGGCTTCGTGATCCTCGGCTTCCCGGCCAACGACTTCGGTGCGCAGGAGCCGGGCACCGACGGGCAGATCGCG
>JBJTHX010000109.1:0-5237 GCA_046094745.1 Planctomycetia bacterium | reverse complement strand
ATCTACGCCACCTTCTGACCATCGGCCGGTCGGGAGCAACGACCGGTCACCAGCACTTCTCGATCTCGCCGAGCCCCGGCCTGGCTTTGGCGTGCACGGCCTTCGGCAGGATCAGGGCGGCCGCTGGTCTCGACGACGCCGAGGCTCAGGCCACGCGAAACATGCGATTGCGGGTTCCCTCGACCCGCACGCTCCGCGAGTAGTGATGCACCTCGATCCCGTCGGCCACCGGCGTCGGAACGCAGACAATGAACTCCGCCCAGTCCAACGCGTTGTGGGCCACGTAGGCCAGCCGACAGGCCAGCAGCGCCGGCTCGCCGTCGGCGCCGATGCCCGTCAGGCCGGGAAACAGCACCGGGCCGGTGTCCACCTGGTAGTACCGCTCCCGCTCGCTGTGGTTCACGGTCTTCACCGGGTATTCGAGCGTGATCGCATGGCCGCAGGCGCGATATTCCGTCCGCGAAACCACCGTCGCGTCGCCCGCCAGGGCCGCGATGATCTCGTCGACACTCCCCAACTCGACGGCGGCGATCGCCGGGAGGTCCATCGCGAAGTCCGCGAATGCCTCCTGTGGGTCAAAGAGATGGCGTTCCGGCTGCCCGCCCAACTGCGGCGGATGCAAGGTGGCCGCGAAGTTCGCCCGCGCCCAGTGCTTCTCCACGAGGCAATGCCGGCGGCCGCCGATCAGGCACATGCCCGCGTTCGGCTCGTGCCAGACGTCGCGGTCCACCCACACCTGCTCCGTGCGGCATTCGGCGCCGAGGGCATACCGCACCTCCTCCCCGGTGGCCTCGTGCACGATCTTCGCGGTGGCCTCCACCGGCATCCGCACGTGGTTGAGCGTCATGGGCAGCGGTCGCGACACCGTCCGTGGCGGCTTCACGGTCGTATCCAGCGTCCAGCGCAGGAAGGCGCGGCGGAAGTCCGTGACACACGTGCCGGCCTCGGCGGGCGGAGCGTTCATCGCCGCATACCTCTGACTCGTCGCTCGACGATCACCCGGCCTGCGGGTCATAGAGCCGTTGCCGACCGCAGACTCTAGCGGGAATATCGCACCACCGGACGGCGGGTCAAGACCTGGCCCGCTATCGATACCCAGCCGCATGGCCACGGTCCGGGTGACGCGCGGTTCGGCTGGAAAAATGTCGACGGCGTTGACGCCGGCCTAGCGCGATGAAAGACTCCCCACTCTCGACGCTGGAAGCCCTACGACATGGATCAGCGAGCATCGCCGTCTCGACCGCCGCTCCTCATCGTTGGCGGCATGCACCGCTCTGGCACCTCGCTACTGGCGTCGCTGCTCGCCGGCGCCGGCCTGCATATGGGCGACGACCTACTGGGCGCTGGCAAGGGCAATCCAGAGGGTCATTTTGAGGACAAAGAGTTCTATCGGCTGCACTTGCGGATGCTCGCCGGCAATGGCCTGTCGGCGGATGGCTTCACAAGCGCTGAATCGATCGGCGTTCCGCCTCCCTGCCACGAAGACGCATCGGAACTCGTCGAGCGTCGACGGGCTGCGGGGCGGCCCTGGGGCTGGAAAGAACCGCGCACCATTCTGTTCCTCGATTTCTGGGCCGACCTGCTGCCAGAGAGCCGCTGGTTGTTCGTCGTGCGCCCCCCTTGGGAGGTCGTCGATTCGCTGTATCGTCGTGGCGACACCGCCTTTCTGGCCAACCCCCGCTTCGCAGCCGACGTCTGGGTCGCTTACAACCGCCGCATCCTGAAGTTCGTGCGTTCGATGCCGGCTCGTGCAGCCGTCGTGCACACCGAGCAGGTGATCGGCGATCCAGCAGGGGTGATCCAACTCGCTGCCGAGTTGGCCTGCACACCCCTCGCATCGCCGCCAACACGCTTTCGAAAGGAACTTTTCGTCACCGGGCTGCCCGCCCATTGTGCGGCGCTTGTTCATGGAGCAAATCCCGAGACGCTTCCGATCTACCGAGACTTGCTGGCGTGCGCTTACCGTGACCGCCAGCCGGGTAGCGAGACGGCAGTCCCCTGCGATTCCGATGCCGTGGCCACAGCTGGCATGATCGAGTGGAGCAGAGCCTGCACGGTGCGGGCTGAGCGGGACGACACGATCACACGCATGCGGATTGATCGCAACGCGCTCACCGCTGAGAGGACTCGGCTCCAGGCGGAGTGTGCTGCCCTGGCCTCCCAACTCGATGCCGAGCGAAGCCTCTGCGACTCGTTGCGGCAGGAACTGACGGCACGGAAGTCGTCTTTTTGGTCCATGTGGCGGCGCTTCGCTTGACGACGGAAGTCCCGTTCCAACGCCTCGGCTACGAAGCCGGCGCGGCTGCCGCCAACCACCCCCGTTCCGCAGCCCCGGCCCGCGGCGTGGCAGTCTGGGCAGCCGTGGAAGCCTGGGTGCCCGGTGGCCGGGCCGCGCGATCCGCGGGCGCATCAAACTCACCACGACCGGCAGATTTGGCCGATAGCGATGTCGTTGTCGGACACAGCGACACGGAGATCCTCGTGAAAGTCGCGGGCTACGTCATCCACCTGGAGCGGTCGGCCGGCCGGAGGCCGCAGGCCTTGGAACTCGCCCGCACGCTTCCGGTGCCGGCGCGGATTCTTCCGGCCGTCGACGGCCGCACCCTCGACGAGGCCACCCGCCGCCGATTCGTCCGCCGGCGGATCCACGCGCCCCGCTATCCGTTTCCGCTGCTCGACGCCGAGGTCGGCTGCTTCCTCTCCTACCGCCGCGCCTGGCAGGCGATCCTCGACGAGGGCTGCGATGCCGGATTGATCGTGGAGGACGACGTCGCTCCCGCTTCACCCGACTTCGTCGACGTGATCATGGCGGCGGCGGCCACGATCCAGCCGCACGAGTACATCCGCTTCCCGCTGCACGAGCGGGCCGACCGCGGCCCCACGGCCCGGACGGCGGGCGGCGTGACGCTCTGCGAGCCGCGGCTGCCCGGCCTGGGCATGCAGATGCAGCTCGTCGGCCGCGAGGCGGCCCGGCTGCTGCTGGCGGCCACGGAGGCCTTCGACCGGCCGGTCGACAGCTTCGTGCAGATGCAATGGCTGCATGGCGCCTGCGTGCTCGCGGCCCTGCCGGTGGTCATCCGCGAGATCGACTTCCTTCTTGGCGGCACCGTGATCCAGATCAAGCGGGGCGGCATCGTCCACAAGGCGATGCACGAGTTCCACAGACCGATCCTCCGCTTTGCCGTCCGCGTCGCCAACGAGCGCTGGCGGCGCCGGCACGCCGCCTGACCAGGGCCCGCCCGCCGGCATCGAGCCTGATGCGCCGGCCGCTCCCGCTGGGACCGCGTGGCGGATTCACGCCGCCCGCCGCAGCCGGCGGGCCGAGGGACACCAGCCGATGAGTTCCGCCAGCCGCCGCTCGTGCGGCGCGAAGAAGGCCTCGAGACGGGAGCGGGTCTCCGGCCGCATCGCCCCACCGTGCCCCCCCTCGTTCCGCGGCGAGACGTTCGGGGGCTCCCACGGGTCGACCTCCAGGAACGCCAGCACCTCCGCCAGCACCGCCCGCGGCTCGGCGAACAACCGACCGGCGTCGACGACGAGCATCTGCTCGGCCGGGAAGCAGGCCCGCCAGCGCAGCAGTTGCTCCGCATAGAGGCCGCGCCGCAGGTAGGAATACCACTTGTGCCGCAGGCTCACGGCCCGCGGATCGGCGAGCAGCCGCTCCTCCTCGCCGGCGAGCCGCTCCTCTTCGGCGGCGATCGCATCCTCGAACGCCAATTCCTCACGGCCGAGCCGCCGGTTGTTGTGGTAGTGCGAGAAGGCCCGGTCGACCGGATCCCGCAACAGCACCACGAGCTTCACGTCGGGCACGACCGCACGAACACGGGCGGGAACCCGCGGCTCGAAGAGGTAGTAGGGACTCGACTCGAAGGGCAGGGCCGCCGCGCCGTCCGTGCCCCGCGGCCGGGGAAACTGCCGGGTGTACCAGCCCGTGCCGCGGTGGAAGTGCATGTCGAAATAATGGATCTCCTTCTCCCGGGACGGCACCAGCTGCGGATGCCCGTTGAGATACTCGAACAGGGAGGTCGTGCCGGCCTTCATCGCCCCGGGAATGATGAGCCGCGGCAGCCGGCGACCGTCCGGGGCGGCCCCGCGTCGCAGCACGTCGAACAGTGATCGAGCGGGCATGGCTGGCTCACGCGGCCGCGGACCGGGCTGAATCGCGGCGCTCGAGACGGTCGAGCAGCAGGTTGCCGTCGACCTTCGGAATGATCGCGGCGGGCAGCCGCGATGCGAGCGACCCGTTGACGAGCGTGCGGCCCGAGCGGCGGAGGTAGTCGGCGACCAGCGCGAAGGCCGGCTCGATCCGCTCGCCGTACGCGCGGGCCAGTTCGTTCGTCGCCGGACACGCCTCGTGATAGAAACGCGGGCCGTCGGTCAGGTCGACGCCGAACATGGCGATGTCGCGGTAGCCGATGCCATAGAGCACCTGCAGCGCGTCGTAGACCACCGTGCCCGCCGGAGACGTGCCGCGGCCGGGATCGAGCGAAAACGCGATGTCGCCGCCGGCGGCGAGGATCACCCGCGGGTCGCGGGCCAGGTCGCTCCGCGTCGGCCGCGGCCGCTTGAAGGGCCGGCGGAGATCCTCGCGCAGGTAGAGGTTGGCGGCCGCCGCCGCGTCGGGGGCGGCGAGCAGCGCCGCGAAGACCGCCATCGGGTTGAGCACGACCGCCCGCGAAACCCGCGCGCCGACCGCGAACAGGTCGGGGCGGTCGAGGATGAAGCGGTAGTCGCTGACGACGTAGTAGTCGGGCCGCCTGCCGAGATCGGCGGCCAGCTCGACCGACCCGTTGACGCAGCACACCGGCCGGTCGAACAGCCGCTCGGGCCGGCGGAGACCGCGCACACTCGGCCCCGACGCCACGATCGACGCCTGACCGCCGTCGCCGTGGAGCACCTCGAGCCGCCGCGCCCGCAATTCCCCCCGGCCGCCCCAGCGGATCGTGAACCCGCGGTCGTCCTCCTCGATCGACTGTCCCGACGCGAAGCAGCGGTTGTGCCACTGCCGTGGGCCAGCGACGAGATACTGGGCCGCGCGGACCACGTCCACGAGTCGCGACTGCTCCGGAAAGCGAAACGACATCCCAGGCCCCCCACGGTGGAATGGAGGGCTTATCGGCCATCCACCCGCCCCGAGAACCGATGTTTTCCTCAAGGTGTGCCAGCACGGACGTCGATGGTCCCCGGAAAGGCTTGGGTGTCATCGGGGCTCGGCGCGAGCGGGAGGACAGGTCGAC